>JASBZH010000046.1 GCA_029983555.1 Peptoniphilus sp.
TCGACATATTTCTGATAGATATATCCTTCGTTGTTTTTGCCAACTTGCTCAAATCCCATATTTTTTAATTTACTTGTGACTTTTGGTTGAGAAAATCTTCTTACTACCGCCATGGCATCTGCACTAAAGGAATAAGATATATATGACTCGTTTTCATTTGTCCACATGTCAAAATTTAAATTTTGAAATTCAATCGGCACTGGAGAATTTATAACTTCCATGTATTGATCACTTACATTTATAACCTCTTTAGATCCTCCACCTTTAATTTCAACTAAGGCATTTATTCTAATTTTTAAACCGTCGCTGTTTACTACTTTTGTCAATAGACGCCTGTTTGGATTTTCTTCCAGCTGCTTTCTATAATATTCTGCAGATTTAATTTCTGTTCCTTCGACATCCACATTTCGTTTTGGTTTAAAATTTAAATTTAATGCAATTGGCAAACAAAATAAAATTATAGCAATAACTAAAATAACTTTTTTCATGAAATCACCCTTAGAACCTACACCTATTTCCTAACTGTTCCATCAGATGGATCAATTGTTATATAATCTCCCGTTTTAATTTTATCGGTCGCACCTTCAAGTCCAACTATAGCAGTTTTATCAAGAGATATTGCAGTTATCGCTCCATGTGATGTAAAACCTGCCTCTTCTGTTACAAAACCAGCTGATTTTTCCATTAGATTTACCATGTCTTTATTTGTAGCTTTTGCAATTATTATATCTCCATCTTTAAAATCTTTATAATCACTTGAGTCTTTTATAACAAAAGCTTTTGCCATTACTTTTTCGCGACCAATTGCAGTTCCATTTCCTATAACTTTAGATACAGTCTCAACTTTTAAAAGATTTGTCGATCCAGTTGTGCCAACGGGAACTCCCGCAGTAAGAACGACTGTGTCTCCTGTTTCGACTAATTTCTTATTTAAGCTTGACTCAATAGAAGTTTCAAGTATTGTATCAGTATCCTTGTGATTTTCAACTTTAATTGGAGTGACTCCCCACTCAAGGCTAAGTTGATTTTTTATTTTTTCAAAAGGAGTTGAAGCGATTATTGGCATTTTGGGTCTAAATTTTGAAATTGATCTAGAAGTATTTCCAGAAGTTGTCGCAGTAATTATCGCACTTGCTCCCAATTCTTCTGCAATCTCACAAGCTGACTTTCCAATTGCATTTGTCATTGTGCTTTCCATATTTTCAACTCTAAATTTAAAAAAGTCATCGTGATTTATGCTCATCTCTGTGTATTCCAAAATTTTTCCCATTGTATTTACAGACTCTATTGGATATTTTCCACTTGCAGTCTCCCCAGATAGCATCACAGCGCTTGATCCGTCTAAAACTGCATTGGCTACGTCGTTTGTCTCTGCACGAGTGGGCCTTGGATTTCTAATCATTGAGTCTAACATTTGAGTTGCTGTTATTACAACTTTTCCCTTGTCATTGCACTTTCCAATTATTTCTTTTTGTACCATTGGCACACGCTCAGTTTCAATTTCAACTCCGAGATCTCCCCTGGCAACCATTATTCCATCAGAAACATCTATTATATCGTCGATGACTTCAACTGCTTTTTTAGATTCAATCTTTGAAATAATTTTTGTCGTAAAATCTCCTGCATCCTCCAAAACTTTTCTTATGGCGAGCACATCATCTACACTTCTGACAAAGGAAACTGCTATAAAGTCAATGTCTTCCTTTACGCCAAATAATAAATCATCAATATCGCTATCAGAAAGGATTGGAAGATTTAAATTTGCACTTGGAATATTTACTCCCTTGTGACTAGATATCTTTCCATAATTTTTTGCTTCTGCTACAATGTCTTTGCCGTCAATTCTTGTTACCTCTAACTCAACCAAACCATCGTCAATTAGAATTTTATCTCCAACATTTACATCTTTGTATAAATCCTTGTAAGAAATCTCTGCCTTATTTTCATCCCCAATATATGAATCTGGAGTCAAAATATAAGTGTCTCCAAGTTTTAAATCTACTTCACCTTTAAAATCTCCAAGTCTAATTTCTGGACCTTTTGTGTCTAACATTATTCCAACGGGAATGTCCAGTTCTTTTCTAAGTTCTTTAATTGTATCTATTCTCTTTTTATGCTCCTCATGATTACCGTGAGAAAAGTTAAGTCTACATACATTTACTCCAGATAAAATAAGCTCTCTCAAGACATCTTTATCTTCACTCGCAGGTCCAATTGTAGCAACAATTTTTGTCCTCTTCATAAATCCTCCTAAATTGAAACTGTTTTTAAAATTTCTAACAGGTCATCTCTAAATATTTTTTCGACTTCAAATATATCTGAAAAAGACATCGCCCTGATATGCCCATCACTTGTTCCAATTGCGCATGAGTGAAGGTGGCATGCCTCTTCAACGGCCTTATATCCCATTTGTGATGCCAAAATTCTATCAAAAATACTTGGAGCTCCTCCCCTTTGTAGATACCCAAGTACAGTGACTTTCGTATCAATGCCCGTTAGTTTTTCAAATTCTTCTGCAAAATCAAATGCAGATCCTCGTCCTTCTGCCATCAATATAATATGATGTTTCTTGCCTCTGTTTTTTCCGATTAACGCCTTTTCTGCAATTTCATTTATATTAAATTCTTTTTCAGGAATAATAATAGATTCTGCTCCGGAAGAAACGCCCGAATATAGTGCAATATCTCCACAACTTCTGCCCATGACTTCTACGACATTTGCCCTTCCGTGAGATTCTGTCGTGTCCCTTATATTTGAAACGGCTTCTGTAACAGTCTTTACTGCAGTCATAAATCCAATTGTAAAGTCAGTGTACGCTAAGTCATTATCAATAGAGCAAGGAACTGCAATTACATTTACTCCAGTCTCTTTTAATTTTTTAGCTCCGCGAAGAGTGCCATCTCCTCCAAGAACTATTAAAACGTCAATTTCAAAAATTTTAAGAGAATTAATTGCCTTCTCAAATCCATCTTCAGTCATAAATCTTTCGGACCTAGAAGTTCTAAGAATCGTGCCTCCTCTTTGAATAATGTCAGCTACAGAAGACTCGATCATCTTTTCAAATTTTGCATCTATTAAGCCATCGTATCCTTCATAAATTCCATAGACTTCTATTCCATTATAAATTGCACTTCTAACTACTGCCCTAATTGCAGCATTCATACCCGGTGCATCGCC
Source organism: Peptoniphilus sp. (assembly GCA_029983555.1). Taxonomy (GTDB): domain Bacteria; phylum Bacillota; class Clostridia; order Tissierellales; family Peptoniphilaceae; genus Peptoniphilus_A. The sequence continues at coordinate 3,178 of JASBZH010000046.1, forward strand.
ACCGCTCGTAAGAATTGCGATTCTCATTTTATCACCTATTTTAATAATATTTTGTCAGGACTATCAATATATTTTAAGAGAATTTCTTTTAGATCTCTCATTGATTTTTCATTTATCCAGTACTCGCTCTCTGTTCCAAAAGCTTTTTTCTCATCTTCTGCGTAAAATATTACTGGAGTATTTCCTCCAAAGTCCTTTAGCAAGTTCCTAATGTCATTTATATTTTTTCCATTCATTGAAGGAACACTTAGATAAAGCTTTCTGTCATTTGGCATTTTGATTTCAGAAACCGAATCGACTAAAATCTTTGGCTCTTCAACTTCTGAGGCCGAAAAATGTCCATCGACAAAGACCACTTTCCCATCATCGATCAAATCCTTATATTTTGAAAAAACATTTGGAAATATTACCAAATCGATAACCCCAAATAAATCTTCTAGGACTGCAAAGGCCATGAGTTTTTTATTTTTAGTAATCATAGTCCTCTTGCCCTTTAAAATTCCACCAATTCTAACTTTTCTTGAGCCGAGTATATTTTCTCTATACTTCTCAAAAATTTCATTTGTATTCATGGAGCTAGATCTTTCAATCATCTCTCTATAAGGATCAAGTGGATGACCAGATACATAAATTCCAATAACTTCTCTTTCCATGTCAAGCTTATCCTTTTGGGAAAAGTCCTTAAGCCTTGGCAGGTCTTCTTTAATTTCTGTACTTTCAAATATAGAAAACTGTCCTCTTACATTATTTTTTACCCTATTTGATGAAGAAGAAAGAGTCTTTTCATAAATTGCAAGATACTGTGCTCTATTTCCTTCAAAATCATCCATCGCTCCGCATCTTATCAAACTTTCCACTGCCCTTTTGTTTAAAACTTGTGGATTTTCTTTATTTATTCTAGTGACAAAGTCTGTTAGATTTTTAAACTTGCCTCCCTTTTCTCTAGCTATAACTAAAGTATCTATTAAATGATCTCCAACATTTTTAACTGCCTTCATTCCAAATCTTATTTTGCCATCTTCTACAGTAAATTTTTTAAAGGAATAGTTTATGTTCGGAGGTAGAAGTTCTATTCCAAGTCTCTTTATCTCTTCAATATAAAGGCTCACCTGTTTTATATCTTGAGTGTAGGTAGAAATTTGTGCTGCCATAAATTCTCTTGGATAATAATATTTTAACCACGCAGTTCTATATGCAACAACTGAATAAGCTACAGAGTGAGACTTGTTAAATGCATAGTCAGCAAAATCTATTATCAAATCATAAATCGCATTTGCAGTCTTTTCGTCAACGCCATTTTTAATTGCACCACAGACTCCTTCAGCCTCGTTTCCATAGATAAAGTTTCGCCTTTCTTCTTCCATAATCTTCATCTTTTTCTTCGAAATGGCACGCCTTACAATGTCAGCTCTTCCAAGAGAATATCCGCCAATCTGTTGAACTATCTGCATTACTTGCTCTTGATAGACTATGCAACCATAAGTCGTCTTAAGAATTGGCTCAAGCTTTGGATGTAAATATGAAATTTTGCTCTTATCGTGCTTTGACTCAATAAATTTTGGAATTTGTTTCATTGGTCCAGGCCTAAAAAGTGCATTCGCAGCATAAAGATCTGAAAATTCATCTGGCTTAAGCTCTTTTAAAAACTGTCTCATGCCGCCAGATTCAAATTGAAATACTCCTAGTGTCTCAGCTCTAGCAAACATTTCGAGAACTTTTTTGTCATTGTAGTCGAAATTGTCAAAATTAATTTCTTTATTATAATTTTCTTTTATGAGCTTTAAAGTGTCCCTAATTACAGTTAGAGTCCTCAGTCCCAAAAAGTCCATCTTTAAAAGTCCAAGTTCTTCAAGTTCAATCATGTTAAACTGCGTTGCAATTATTTCGTCATTTCGAGTTAAAGGAACATATTCTGTAAGTTCGTTTTTTGAAATTACAACTCCAGCTGCGTGAGTAGAAGTGTGCCTTGGAAGTCCTTCTAACTTTCTCGCCATGTCGATTAAAAACTTGCTCTCCTCTTCCTCTTCATAAATCTTCTTAAATGAATCAGAAATATCGAGAGCTTTGTCAATAGTTATGTTTAGCATCTGAGGAACTTGCTTTGCGATAAAGTCGACCTTTGCATAGCTCATGTCAATGGCCCTTCCAACGTCCCTAATTGCATTTCTTGCAGCCATAGTTCCAAAAGTAACAATCTGCGCAACGTGACTTTGGCCGTACTTCTCTTGCACATATTCGATTACTTCCTCGCGCCTTTCGTAACAAAAATCTATATCAATATCTGGCATTGATACTCTCTCTGGATTTAAAAATCTTTCAAAAAGCAAATCGAACTTTAAAGGATCAACATCGATTATTCCAAGTCCATAAGACACTATTGAACCTGCAGCAGAACCTCTTCCAGGACCCACTTCAATTTTATTTTTCTTAGCATAATTTATAAAATCCCAAACAATTAAAAAGTAATCGACATAACCCATGCTTTTTATAGTTTCAAATTCATACTCAAATCTCTCGCGAATTTTTGGAGTTATCTCTTCGTATCTCCTTTTAATTCCATCTTCTGCAAGCTTTTTTAAATACTCCTCGTGAGTGTATCCATCTGGAACAGTAAAATCAGGCAGGTGCAAGTCGTGAAATTTAATCTCGACATTGCATCTCTTTGCAATTTCAACAGTATTTTTTATCGCATCTGGATTTTCTGGGAAAAGAGACTTCATCTCCTCAGGCGATTTTAAATAGAATTCGTCTGATGGAAATTTCATCCTGTACTCATCATTTAAAGTTTTGCCAGTTTGAATGCACAAAAGTATGTCGTGACTCTTTGCGTCCTCTTTATTTAAGTAGTGAACATCATTTGTAGCGACAAGTCCAAGTGAAAGCTCACGAGAAAACTTTAAAAGTTCTCTATTTACCCTTGCCTGTTCAGGTATTCCGTGATCTTGAAGTTCCAAAAAGAAATTCTTCTCTCCAAAAATTTCTTTGTATTCAAGTGCTGCCTTTTTCGCACCTTCAATATCTCTATCCATTATTTTCTTTTGCACCTCTCCACCGAGGCAGGCAGAAGATGCGATTATGCCCTTGGAATATTTTCTAAGTACATCTTTATCAACTCTAGGTTTGTAATAATATCCGCTCACAAACCCTTCAGAGACGATCTTCATTATATTTTTAAAACCAGTATTATTTTCCGCCAATAAAATTAAGTGAAATCTCTTGTTGGTCTTGTCTTTTATGTTCATGTCCTTTTCAGAAACATAAATTTCACAGCCCATTATCGGCTTTACACCTTCATTTATACACTCCTTGTAAAACGCAATGGCTCCATACATGTTACCGTGATCAGTAAGAGCGACAGAATCCATGCCAAGTTCCTTTGCTCTTTTAGCTATTTCACTTATTCTAGTAGAACCATCTAATAGTGAATACTCACTGTGCAAATGTAGATGAACAAACTCTCCCATAAAATCATCCTCAATAAAATTTAATATCTATTATATTATATCAAAGCTATGAATATATTAAAATTTAAGTTAGATCAAAGAATCTTTATGTGTTAATAACTTTTAAGATCTAACAATTAAAATTAATCACAATATATAAATCTAATTTTAAACACAAAAATCCTCTATTATTAGAGGATTATAGTTATTATATAAATTTTTCTTTTTGCATTTGAAACATTTCTTTAAATCTGCTGTCTTCTTTTAATAAATCTTCGAAGCTCCCACTCTCGACAATTTTGCCATTTTCCAAAACAATAATTCTGTCACAAAATTTTGAACTTATAAGCCTGTGTGAAATAAAAATTGAAGTCTTGTTCTTGGCAAATTGCTCCAAGTTTTTGTAAAAATTTAGTTCAGTATAAACATCAACTGATGCAGTCGGCTCATCTAATAATAAAAGTTCTCTGTCACTATATAGTGCCCTTGCTAGCGCTACCTTTTGCTTTTGACCCATGGATAAATCTGTAGATGAGCTGTCCTAAGCTCTGTACAAATTTTCATCAAGTCCGTGCTCCAAACTCTTTACTCTCTTTAACAAATCAGTTTTATATAGTAGCTCTTCTATTTTTGACTCGTCTCTTGCACCATTCATAGAAATATTTTCTGCAACTGATAGCGGAAAGATATTAAAATCTTGAAACACTGCTGCAAACTTTTTAAATAAATCATCCTTGTTATAATTAACAGTGCTCACTCCGTCGATTAAAATTTCTCCTTTAGTCGGTTTATAAAGACCTGTTAGAAGTTTTATAATCGTAGACTTACCAGCACCATTTAATCCCACTAAACTAATTTTTTCATTCTCTTTAATTTTAAAATTAATATTTAAGAGAGTGCACTCATCCATTGAAGGATACTTGAAATACACATTTTTAAATTCAATCTTAGAAACTTTATCATCTTTATTTAAAACACTTTTTTGCTCAATTCTTTTTTTAGAAGTATCAAGGTCTAAAAAAGTAAAATAACTCTTCATGTAGCGAGATAATTTATTTATGTCTACAACTGCATGAGTTATTGACTTTACTGAATCAATAAAAACATTGACGGCGACAAGGTATGCACCAAAATCTGCAATGGAGAGAACTTTTTTAAAAAGACCATCTATCGCCAAGTATCCAATTACAAATATTTTTAATGATTCTAATACTGCTGTAAAAATACTGTATCTCGAAACAGTTCTCGCCTCATCACTCATAACTTCGTACATGTTTTTGTTTTCAAAATTAACCTTTCGCGTAAAAAAGTCTTCTGCACTAAACATTCTTATATCTGGACCATTTTTGAAATTATACATCAAGTCATAAACCATTCGAAACTGTCTGTTGATTGGTATCCACTTGCTCCAATTTTTCATCTCGAAATCTGCAATAATTTTTTCAATTGCAAAATCAAGAGCAAGTATAATGATTAAAACAATCAGATAAATTGCACTTATTTTTGTTATTATATATGCAACTCCAAAAATTGAAATAATAGACGAAATAATTTCAATAAACTTTTCATTATAAATTGATATGCTGGAGCCCTCATTCATGGAAATTCCTTCCAGTGCCTCGTCCTTCATGTCTAAAATTTGCGGATTCTCCAAAGTTTCATAATCTACTGTCATTAATTTTTTTAAAATTTTCGTCTCAAATTTTTGATTTAATTCTGTTCCTATAAAAAGAAGCTTGTTTTCCAGAAGTTTAATCACACTTGTAGATACAAATTTAATCAGAATAATTGAAATTATTGCGATGATAGATTTATAGCTAAAACCAGAAGTTATGCTACCAATAATTATTTTTGGAAATAGAACGAGAATTATTGGATAAATACTTTTTATAATAATTATAAAAACTGAAAAGTACAAATATTCTTTGGACATCTCAGATACTTCTTTATAAATTCTTTTTATCATTCAAATCACCTGAGTTCTCTACTACTTAACAAAAAGCTTCTTCTGACTCATGTACATATTATAGAATTCAGCTTTTTTATCAATCATCTCATCAAAGTTTCCACGCTCAATTATCTCTTCATCTTTAAGAAGGATAATTTTATCGCAAAACTTTACAGTTGTCAGCCTGTGAGAAATATAAATTGCCATTTTATCCTGAGTAGCATCAGTTATAGACAGTATCATTTTCTCTTCTGAGAAGGGATCTAAGAAAGCTGATGGTTCGTCTAAAATTAATAAATCAGAATCTTTATAGAGACTTCTTGCGAAGTTTATTTTTTGACTCTGCCCACCTGAAGGAACAAATCCCTTATCATCTATTAACCTAAGCATCATTTTGTCTATATTTTCATCAAATTTATCAATTTCTTTATATATATTTGCTTTTTCGAGTGAAGATATTACTTTTCTTCTGTCAAATGAATCTGACATAGCAACATTTTCGGCAACTGGAAAAGAATAAATTATGGATTCTTGAAACATTGAAGAAAGAGAAGAATACAAACTCTTCTTCTCAATATCATTTATATCAAAACCATTTATCAAAATTTGACCTTTATCTTGCTTGTAAAAATTAAGAATAAGTTTTATGATTGTACTTTTTCCACTGCCGTTTACTCCAACTATGGCGAGTTTCTCATTATTTTTTAAACTGAAATTTATATTTTTTAATACATATGGACTTTTCCTTGAATACCTGAACCACACATTCTTAAATTCTACAGAATCTATTCCAGAAATTTTTATTTTTCTTAAATGTCCTTCTTTGCCGCTAGAGTATTTATCTACAAATGAGGAGTAATTTTCTATCTCTAAACTATTTTGATACAATTTGCTGAAGTCATCGGATATATCGCTTAAAGATTTTTTGAACAAAGAAAATACCATTATTAACATCACAATTGAGTCAATTTGAAGTCTGCCGCTTATAAATAAAAAGAAAATATAGAGGTAAGTAATTATTTCAAAAACAATCCAAAGAATATTATTAGAAATAAATAAATCTTTTTCAATTTTTAAAATTTCTCTCACATTTTTATTTTTATCGTTAAAAATTTTATCAAGTTTATTCAAGAGCATGGAGGAAATATTAAATATTCTTATCTCTTTTCCAGTGATAAAATCCCAAATCGTGCTGTTTATATATTCTTCTTTTCTGTCAAAATCTTTAGTTATCATATCCTTTATATCGTGAGTTTTGTTTCTAGATGCAAGTGACTTTTTCAAATTATGTAAAAATAAAATAGTTGCTGGAATTATTAAAAGAGGCAGATAAAAAATTAAAACTGCTCCATTTAGTATAAAAGAAATTATTCCCTTGAAAGTTTTATTCAAGTTTAAAATATAACCTGCAAATCCATTTTGATTATCTGATGAAGATGATTTTGCAATTTCAAATTCTTCCATCACTTCATAATCTTCAAGCAGCGAGTAATCTAGGTTCATTGCAGTTTGTCCAAGCTCTGTAAGTTTCTGAAATCTAAAATTTACGACAATTGGCCATAAAATATTATAAGTTACATTTATAATCACACTTATGAAAAACAAGAACATTGCAAAAAATAATAAATATTTTAATATGAAATTTAGTTCTCTATTATTCGTCAAAAAATCTAGCAATTTCTTACTTAAAATTGCAATTAAAAAAGAAGGGAGGGGCTCTAAAATAGCATTTATTAAAAATGCGACTGCTCCCTTTTTTGAAAATTTAAAAAATTCTTTGTAAATAATATTAAAATTGTTTTTTACTTTATCCATATCATCACATCAGCTATCGTGTTTTAAATAATAAATTGCTTTTGAATAAATTCATTATTGTCTATGTCTTACTTATATTGAGGATAATTTTAGTAATACGTATCAGCTAAAAATTTTATAAAAAGTTTTTAAATAAAAGTGATTTTAGAATTAATTAAACTCAAATTATTTTCACTGTTAACTTTTTTAGTAAATCCTTACTAATTATTATAACTTAATTTTTACTTATTTAAAAAAATGAATAAGAATCTTTCACTTTAATCTAATTTAATAAAATTTTTCTATGAGTTAAAAATATAATTTCTTCGAAAAGATATTATTTACACAAAAAAAGTGCAAGTATTTCT
>JASBZH010000047.1 GCA_029983555.1 Peptoniphilus sp.
TATCTTCGTGATACTTGCTCGCAGATGGAATCGAAAGTGGCATTATAAATGACTTCACATTGTAATTTTTTACCAAATATTCAACAGTTTTTACTGTGTCATATAGATCCGCTCCATAATAAAAAGCATTGTAATAGTCTTCTCCAGTGTATTCTTTTAACTTGTCCAGTGGAATTGAACTTGAACCAGATGCTCCAATTATAAAATTCTCATAATCCTTATCTTTTAAATAAGTTATCTTTGCCGTCCTTGGATTTTGAGTAAAGTCATAGGAATACCACTTGAAAAACCTGTCTCCAAAGACATTAAATGAATCAGTAAAAAAATTAAAGGCCATTATCAAGATGAATATTAATGTTACTATAGTAATAAATATTTTATTAAATTTTTTAGATTTCATATTTCACCTAGTAATTTCTATAAATAAAATCAACTGCTGTGTATCCCTTGTCAAAAACTCCAAAGTAAAGAATCACTACGACTGAAACTAATATAAATAGACCTTGAAAAGCTGCCGATTTATTTAAAATTTTCTCAGTAATATTTACTTCTTTTTCTTGGAATGCAGATATAAACATTACAACTATAACTGCAAATAAAATCACGATTAAATCTTTATTTGTAAGTCCAAAATCAGTGTATCTAAATGTCATATCCACAAATGTCTTCTTTAAAAGGTGAAGTGCTTGGTGTAGATTTTCTGATCTAGTAAAATATCTTCCCAAAAACACCAATAAAGCTGTCCTTATTACCTGGAAGGCGTGATAAACTTTATTGTCTTTTGTAATATGAAGGGTCTTCTTCCACTTGTTAAAAGTCCTTTCAAATATAAGTGAAAGAGATATTATTGTTCCGTTATAAAAACCAAAAGCTATAAAGTTTAAACCTGCTCCGTGCCAAATACCAATTATTAGATAAACGACATATGTCGAGATAGTTAGAGTCAAAAACTTTCCAGCTCGCCTTCCCATTACCTTTCGCGATTTCTTGTTTATATATGCAAATAACTTGGTAAAAGAAAGGGGATAGAATACATAGTCTCTCATCCATGAACCAAGAGTTGTGTGCCACCTTCTCCAAAAATCTCCAATTGATGTAGATAAAAATGGCCTCTTAAAGTTCTCAGTAAGTCTAATTCCGAATAAATATGCAACTCCCCTTGCTATATCTATTCCTCCAGAAAAGTCACAATAAATTTGTACTGAATAAAAAATAATTGCTACAAATACAAATAGTCCACTGTAATAATCAGAATTTGAAAACACATTTCCAACTAAAACTGCGGCCCTATCGGCTATAACTAATTTTTTAAAATATCCATATAAAATTAAAAGTAAGCCGTGACTAAAATCAAAGCTGTTTGCCTCATCATTATAGAGCATTGGAGAAATTTCGTCGTATCTCGAAATAGGCCCCTGCACTATTTGTGGGAAAAATGAGACGAAAAGTGCATATTTAAAGATATTCTTTTGCGGCTCATACTTTTTCCTATAGAGATCTATAACATAGGAAGTCGACTGAAAGATATAGAAGGAAATACCCAGTGGAATAACTAAACTAAATTTAGTAAAATCGGTAAATTTTACAATTGAAAGCATCCCAAAATTTATCAATAGCACAACGAATACAAGAAATTTTGACTTATTTTTATAGACTAAATTTCCACCTACAAATGTAGTTACAATTGTGATTAAAAGATATGCAAAAGCTCTGATGTCGTAAAGCCCATAGTAAATAAACGACGCCATCAATAGAAATTGCCATTTGAACCTTGTAACTCGATACATAAAGGCGCAAATGGCAACGAAAAATAAAAATTCTATTTCAGTAAAAGCCATTAAAGTTCACTTAAAAAACTTTCTATAGAATTGACATCTTGAAAATTTTCAGGTAAAAGTTCTCCAACTTCAATTTTTACATCAAAGGCTTCTTGAAGTTCAAGAACAAGACTTACCATGTCAAAAGAATCTAAGATACCTTCTTCAATAAGGTCAGTGTCATCTTCTACAATTTCACCTGTAATAGATTCAATGATTTCTTTAATTTTTTCCTTCATAACTTCCTCCTTGCTAATAGAACAATTATATAATTAATCAAGTTCAAATTCAACTACAATGTGAGAACTACTGACTTGATAGAGTCCTTTTCAAAGCCTGAACTTAGATATAAATTTTCCACAAAATATCCTTCATTCGCCCAAACTGTACTTCTCTTCTTTTGATTGTAATTGGAAAGGTAGTGCATCAAAATCTCGCGGGCAATTCCCTCTTTTCTGTACTCTTCTTTTACATATAAGTGCTCAATAGTCTGCTCAAACTTTCCAACGGAAAATTGCAAAAATCCCTTGCCCTCTATTCCAATAATATTTCCAGATTCAATATCCCTCTTGATTCTCTCGTCACTTTGAATATTGCCAGAAATATAATCAAAAGAGTCGATTCCATCGCGCACAAAATTAAAATCGTCTATCTCTTTAACATTTTTTGAAAAATAATCCGGTATATTTTTTAACTTAAATCTCCTTCGAGTTATATATTCTTTAAATCCAACTTCTAAAAGGGGATCAATGTCAATTTCATCACCCACAACTTCTGTCACAAGTTTTTCTTCTATATTTAACTTATTTTTGTCCTTGATATAAAAATAAGTGTCAAAATAATCTCTATTTGGAATTAGAATATAAAAGTCACCATTGTCTATATAACTTAACTCGTCAAATCTTTCTAAATACATCATGAGATTTAGGTAGTCGTTGTTGTAAGTTCCTTGATATTTTTGAAGTTTGTCGAGCAGCTCTTCTCTATTTTTAAATTTTTCCACTTAAGTAATCCTCCTTTAATTTATTTCTGTCAATTTTTGTATTCGAAGTTTTTGGCAAATTGTCGAGTCTAATAAACTTTGACGGAATCATGTATGTTGGAATCAGCCTTCTAAGTGCTTTTCTAAATTTTCCCTTTGAAAATTCATCTCCCGAATAAATAGCAACAATCTCTTCTTTGTCCTTGTCATAAATGCAGATCACATCTTTAATATTTAGACTTGCCATGGCCATTTCAACTTCACCAAGCTCAATTCTATACCCGTGGAGCTTAATTTGGCTGTCCTTTCGCGCCATAAATTCAATTTCACCGCGTTCATTTCGCCTAACCATATCTCCAGTTCTGTAGACTTTTTCAGGATAAAATTTATTGAGTGGATTTTGTACAAAAGATTTTTTGGTCTTTTCACTGTCATTGTAATATCCATAGCTTACTGCCGTTCCCCTAATTACAAGCTCACCCTCATCAGATGGTTTATCGCCGTCTAGAATCAAAAGCTCCATATTATCGCATGCTTTTCCTATTGGAATTATATCTGAATCATCAAATTCTCTATCGACTTCGTAGTAGCAAGAATCCACTGTCGCCTCAGTTGGACCATATAGATTAAAAAATCTTGCATCTACAAACTCTCTCCAATAATTTAACTTAGTTGCAGAAAGAGCCTCTCCTGCGAAAGTTACAATCTCAAGATATTTTGGGGATACTTCATCAAACACCTTTGAATTTGCCATTATATTTATCGCAGAAACTGACCACAAAATTGTGTTGATTTTATTCTCGTTTAAAAATTCGACTGCTTTTACTGGAAACATAAAAAGCGACTTGTCCATAATATAAATAGTTGCTCCACCGAGCATCAGTGCAATCTCCTTAACTGACGCATCAAAGAAAAATGGAGTTTGGTTTGCAACCCTTTGATTTTTAATGGATAAAGTTGGAATAATCCAATCCATAAAATCAAGCACCATTCTGTGTGAAATCACAACTCCCTTAGGCTTTCCCGTTGATCCACTCGTAAATAACACATAACATGGATCAATATCCAAAATATCTTTATTATAAGAATTATTTTCTAAATTTGTATCGCTATAATTTAGATCATTATAGTTTATCTTATTAATGTCACCAAAAATATTCTTGTCGTGAAAAACTCCAAACTCTGCCTCGACTTTTTTAGCAATCTCAAAAATTCTAGACTCTGGCTCTTCATTATTTACAGGAACGTAAAAATTACCAGAATATAAGACTGCCATAAAAGAAATTAAAGTCTCAGCCTTTCTGTTTACTTCGACAAGTATGGGTGTATTTGTCTTTTTATAATTTTTATGTATTTCTTTTGATAAAGCTATCGCTCTATCCCTTAACTCCTTAAAACTTATATCTTTATCCGAGTCGACTATTGCAACTCTATTAGGAAACTTCTCTACACATGAGTCCAATTTATTAGTTAATAACATGATCCACCTCTATTAAATTTTATCACATATACAATAAAAAAAGAATTTATACAGATTATCTAATTTGAACTTTACAAACAAATTAACTATAATTAACAATATGAATAAAGAAATACTTTACGAAGATGTAAAAAAATTAAACAATCCACTTTTAATAGATCTTCGCTCAAAATCTGAACACGACAGTGCAAAAATAATAGATAGCGTAAACTTTCCAATTTTAAACGACGAAGAGCGAAAAATTGTCGGCACACTTTATGACAGCGGTGAAATATTAAAATCCAAAAAAGAAGCAGTGAAATTCGGTAGCTATAAGCTTCCAGAAATTTTCGAATACATTACAGAAGCTAAAAAAACTCGTGACGTAGTCCTTTACTGCTCCCGCGGAGGATATCGCTCCAAGGCTCTTTTTTATTTTCTAAACTCACTTTCAATTGAAGTTTTTAAATTAAAGGGCGGATACAAGTCATACAGAAAATATATAATGAATAATTTAGAAAAGTACTCCAATGAATTTGAATTTATAAATCTCAACGGATACACGGGAGTTGGTAAGACAAAAATCTTAAAAGAACTTGAAAATTTAGGCGCAAATGTCCTAAATCTCGAGGGACTCGCTCATCACAGAGGGTCTCTACTTGGAAATTTAGAACGCGAAATTCAACCTTCGCAAAAAGATTTTGAGGCACTAATCGAAAATAAATTTGAAAGTTTTAACGGCAAATATGTATTCGTAGAGAGCGAATCTCACAAAATTGGAAATCTATTTGTGCCAAAGACGCTTCACGACAGATACTATAAATACGGCATCCAAGTTTTAATAACTCTTCCAATAGAAGAAAGAATTAAAAATATAAGAGACGAATATGTAAATTACGATGAGAACTTTAAAAATAGCCTTTTAAACTCACTAGATGAACTGTCTCGATTTATCGGCAAAAAAAGAGTCGAAAGTTATATAAAACCAATTGAAGATGAAGATTATGACGTAGTGATTGAAGATTTAATAGAAAACTACTACGATCACTCCTACAAGAGAAATAGCAAAGACTTTTCTATTACATTAGACAATAGATTTCCAAAAAAATCTGCAGAAATTTTATTAGAAAAATTTATAAAATAAAATTAACTTTACAATTTTAAAATTATTTTAAATCTAAGTAGCCTCTGGCTGCTTTTTTATTTGAAATTTTCACATAATAAATTCATCTTTATATTAAAATTTAGACTAATTTTACTAAAAAAGTAGCAAAAGTGCATAAAAAAAGAGAGGCAAGAGCCTCCCTAATTTATAAAATAATAATTTAAATCTGATTAAATTTCAGCTTTAATCTTTTGTTCTCTCTTAATAGCTTCAGTAAGCTTAGGAACAATTGCGTTGATGTCTCCAACTACGCCAAGATCAGCAACTTCAAATATTGGAGCTTCGCTGTCTTTATTAACTGCGATGATTAAATCAGAATCTTCCATACCAGCTAAGTGTTGGATTGCTCCTGAAATACCCATTGCGAAATAAAGTTCTGGTCTAACTGTCTTACCAGTTTGTCCAACTTGGTGATCTTTAGTTATCCAACCAGCGTCAACTGCTGCTCTTGAAGAAGAAATTTCAGCTTCAAGTGTTTCAGCAAGTTCTTGAAGTGGTCCAAATCCTTCTGGTCCACCGATTCCACGTCCACCAGAAACAAGGATAGCTGCTTCTGTGATATCTTTTTTCTTAGATTCGTGTTTGTCGATGCTTACGATTTTAACATTCATATCTTCATCAGTGAAGTCGATTTTTTCTTCAACAACTTCGCCAGTTCTTGATTCATCTTGATCAAGTGCTTGCATAACGCCTGGTCTAACTGTAGCCATTTGAGGTCTAAAGTTTTCACAAACGATAGTTGCCATTAAGTTACCACCAAAAGCTGGTCTTGTCATAAGAAGAAGTTTAGATTCTTCATCAATTTCAAGTTTAGTACAGTCTGCAGTAAGTCCTGTGTGAATTCTAGCTGCTAGTCTTGGAGCAAGGTCACGTCCAATTGAAGAAGCTCCAAAAAGAACAATTTCAGGTTCGTATTTTTCAATAATAGCTGCAATTGTCTTAGCATATGGTTCAGTAACATATTCTTTAAGCATTTCGTCTTCGATAACGATAACTTTATCAGCTCCGTGAGCGATAAGAGTATTAGCGTGATCTTTAACTTTTTCGCCAGCAAGAATTGCCACTACATTTTGTCCTAGATCTTCAGCAAGTTCTCTTGCTTTACCTAGAAGTTCTATACCAACTTTTTCAAGTTTATTATCTCTTTGTTCTACAAATACAAATACATCTTTACTCATTTCAAAACCCCCATCAAATAATATACTTTTCTTGAAGCTTAGCAACAATTGCTTGTGCAGCTTCGTCAGCTGTTAAGTCTGTAAGAAGAACTCCCTTACCTTTACCTTGTTTAGGGAATGATTTTTTAACTCTTGTAGGAGATCCTTTAAGTCCGATATTAGAAAGGTCAAGTTTGTCTTTAATGTCTTCAAGACCCCAAACAGTAACTTCTTTTTTGTAAGCATCAAAAACTTTGCCTACACTCATATATCTTGGTTCTGCAAGTTCAGTAATAGCAGTGATTAGGCATGGGAACTTAACATTGATTGTGTGATATCTATCTTCATATTGTCTTTGAACTGTAACACCTTTTTTATCTTCGTCAAGTTCAAGTTTTTCAACATATGAAACTTGAGGTACACCGATGTGTTCAGCAATTTGAGGACCAACTTGTGCAGTATCTCCATCAATAGCTTGTCTACCACATACGATTAAATCGAAATCAAGATGTTCAAGTGCTGCAGTTATTGTACATGATGTTGCCCAAGTATCAGCTCCACCAAAAGCTCTGTCACTAACAAGGATAGCATCGTCAGCTCCCATAGCTAGTGCTTCTCTAAGAGCAGAATCTGCTTGAGGAGGTCCCATTGAAACAACTGTAACTTTAACATCATCTGGATTTTCATCTTTAAGTCTAAGAGCAACTTCAAGTCCTGCTTTATCGTCAGGGTTTATAATACTAGGTACACCTTCTCTAATAAGTGTGTTAGTAACAGGATCTAGTCTAACTTCATTAGTGTCGGGTACTTGTTTAATACATACTACTATATTCATTTATAATACTCCCTCCAATTATTTAACGCCCATCCAGCTAGAGATTACCATTCTCATAACTTCAGAAGTACCTTCGTAGATTTCAGTAATCTTAGCATCTCTCATCATTCTTTCGATTGGATAGTCTCTAGTGTAACCATATCCACCGAATAATTGTAGACATCTTCTAGTAATGTCACTTGCTGCATCAGCTGCAAATAATTTTGCCATAGCTGCGTAGTGGCTATAAGGTAAGCCGTTTTGTTTAGCATCAGCTGCTCTGTAAACTAAAAGTTGAGCTGCATCTGCATCAGTTTTCATATTAGCAAGTTCAAATTGTGTGTTTTGGAATTGAGAAATTCTCTTACCAAATTGTTTTCTTTCAGAAGTGTATTGAACTGTTTCATCAATTGCTCCTTCTGCAATTCCTAGAGCTTGAGAAGCAATACCAATTCTACCACCGTCAAGAGTCTTCATAGCAATCTTGAAGCCTTTGCCTTCTTTTCCAAGAAGATTTTCTTTTGGTATTCTACAATCTTCAAAAATAAGTTCGCAAGTTGAAGATCCTCTAATACCCATCTTGTCTTCTGGTTCACCAACAGTAAATCCTGGAGTTCCTCTTTCAACGATAAATGCAGAAATTCCGTGATTTCCCTTTGATCTATCAGTCATAGCAATAATTACAAAAACATCAGCAAATCCTGCGTTTGTAATAAATATTTTTGAACCATTAAGTATATATTCATCGCCGTCTAAAACAGCTGTAGTTCTTTGTCCACTTGCATCAGTACCTGCACCTGGTTCAGTAAGTCCGAAAGCTCCGATTTTCTTTCCTGCAAGAAGATCTGGAAGGTACTTTTGTTTTTGTTCTTCAGTACCGTTTTCGTAAATTGGTGCACAGCATAGTGAAGTATGTGCAGAAACTATAACACCAGTAGTAGCACATTTCTTAGAAAGTTCTTCTACTGCCATTGAATAAGCTAAATAGTCAGCACCTTGTCCGCCGTATTCTTTTGGAAATGGTATTCCGAAAAATCCGTATCTAGCTAGTTTTTTTACATTTTCCATAGGAACTTCTTCAGTAGCATCAACATCTGCAGCAACAGGTTCTACTTCTGTTTCAGCAAATTGCTCATACATTTGTTTTAAAAGTAGATGTTCCTTATCCATTCTAAAATCCATTCTAATATCCCCCTAACAAATTTTCTAAAGAATGTTATTTAATTAACATACCATACGTATATATTATAACACTAAGTTAGTGATTTTCAAGAAATACTTTTAGATTAACGCTTTCTTAAGCCTTGAAAAATCAAGTTTACATGACTATTCAAGATAGAAAACTTTACCACAATCTACTTAAAGTTAAAATAAACTTTAATTTATAAATAAAACGATAATAAAAATTTCAAAAAACTAATAATAGATTAAGAACATTCCAAAATAAGCTTTTAGTTTAATTAAATAAATTGTTATTAAAATAAAATTTTAAATATTTAAATCTGATGTCATTTTAAAATTCTTCTATAATAAATAATAAATACTTTCTAATTTAAATTTGTCATCATTTTAAATTTCTTCTACTAAATACCCAGCAAAAAATTCATATATTTGAACAAAATAAAAAAGAGGCCGAAGCCTCTTGTAATTAAATAAACTTAAACTAAATATCAGCCTTTACAACGAGAACTGATTTTCTTGAGTGGTTAAGCACTTTATTAGAAACTGAACCAAGGAGAGTTCTTGAAAATGCTCCCAATCCACGATTGCCCATTACAATTAGATCAACATCTTTATCCTCAGAGCATGTGCAAATTTGTTCACTTGGACTACCAGTTGTATAAATAGTCTCAACATTGTGTGGATAATCAATAAGCTTATTTTCTGCGTCTTTTAAAATCGCCTTAGCTCTCTCAACATTTGCCTTTTCAACTTCCAAAGTATATGCAAAGTTTGCAGGATACTGTTCAAAAACTGAAGTCTCTGGAGTAACTGTAAGTATAATTAAATCTGCTCCTAATTTTTCTCCCATTTCTCTAGCAACATCAATACATTTTTCTGAACTCTTAGAGCCGTCTACAGGAACTAAAATTTTCATAAATATTCTCCTTTCCATCTATATTCTATAAATAAAATATTTTAGAATAATATCTTTTTAATATTATACCCCACTACATAAAATAAAAAACAAAGGACCTAAAA
>JASBZH010000048.1 GCA_029983555.1 Peptoniphilus sp.
CTGCTCTTTTTTTTGTGCAAAATTTTATATTTATGTATTAATTTGTCAGAAATTTAGATTTGTATATCAATATAAGTTTTATAAAAACAAATTAAAATTTTAATAATTTTTAATCTTTTAAAATTTACCTTTAGTTATCTAGTTATAGTAAAAACGAATTCCATTAAATAATACTAAAATTGGGTAGAATTATTATATAACTAAAAATATCTTACATACAGAATTTTCTTTTAAATTTTCTATATGATAAAATATTTTTAAACGGAGGAAATATGGAGATTTATAGAGGTTTAAATAAATATAAATTTAGAATTTTGGTGGTTTTACTCCTGACATTTGGCAATGCTTTAGGAGAGCTTTTTTTGCCAAAACTTATGTCTTTAGTTATAGACAAAGGGGTTGCCTACGGAGATACACAATACATTTTAAGAGTTGGATTACTTATGATAGTGGTTGTTATTTTGACAGTGACTTGTCGCGCATCGGCAGCCTATCACTCTTCAAAAACTACCATGGCTTTTTCGAGAGACCTTAGGTATAAACTTTTTAAAAAAATAAATTACTTGAGTTTTGATGATGTGGAGCACTTTTCTATATCATCTCTTATAACTAGAACTACAGATGATGTAAATCAAGTTGAGCAGATGGTATTAATGGCACTTAGGCCGCTAATTCGTGGACCTCTCATGTTTATAGGTGGCTTAATAATGGCGCTTTCAACTAATTTAAAGCTATCTGTAATATTGCCAATTACAATTCCATTTATTGCAGTTGGACTTTATATAATTTTAAAAATGGGACTTCCATACTTTCCAATTTTGCAAAAAAGACTCGATAAAATAAATGAGCTGTTTAGAAGAAGGCTTACTGGACTAAGAGTTATAAGGGCATTTTCAAGAGATGATTTAGAAGAAGAAATTTTCGATAATGCCAACGAAAAATACAGAGAAATGGCGACAAAGGTAAATAAACTTTTGATCAACATGAGGCCACTTTTGACAATAATTTTAAATTTAGCTCTCGTTTTAGTAATGTATTTTGGTGCAAAATTAATAGATATAAGAGAACTTGGTGTTGGAGAACTCATGGCTTACATTCAGTACATCACACAAGTTTTAACGGCTATGATTATGATGAGTTTTTTATTAAATTTAATTCCTAGAACCTTGGCATCTATGGATAGAATTAGCGAAGTGCTAGATTATAACAGAACAAAAACTGGTGGAAAAGAAAAGCTTAATGATGAGATTTATGAAATTAGGGGAGAAAATATTTCTTTTGGATATCCAGATGCTCACAGAAAAGTTTTAAATAACATAAGTTTTGATGTAAAAAAGGGCGAGACTCTTGGAATTATTGGTGGGACTGGTTCAGGCAAAACCACTCTTTTGAGATTAATACTTCAATTTTACGAGCCTGGCTATGGAGAACTTTTTGTAAATGGAAAAGATATTAGAAATATTAATAATTATTACATGAGAGAAGAGATTTCTTATGTTCCACAAGATTTATTTTTCTTTTCAAAATCCATAAGAAATAATATGAAATATGCAAAAAAAGACGCAAGTGATAGTGAAATAAATAAATCACTTGACTATGCAAAAACTCGAGATTTTTTGGGAGAGGATGCTCTTTGTGATAATATGACTCGAGGCGGGGTGAACTTTTCGGGAGGTCAAAGACAGAGACTTTCTATAGCTAGAGCTCTTACTAGAGACGCTTCAGTGTATATTTTTGATGATTCATTTTCTGCACTGGATTACAAGACTGATTATGAGCTTAGAATGAGCCTTAAAGATTTTATTTCCAATAAAATTGTAATTATAGTTGCCCAAAGAGTTGCCACAATTTTAAATGCTGATAAAATTTTGGTTTTAGAAGATGGAGAGGTAGCTGGTTATGGAACTCATGAAGATTTGATGAAAAATAACGAGGTTTACCGCGAAATAGCTATAAGTCAGGGGCAAGATTATGAAGAATAAAAACACAGTTTTAAGAATAATTAGCTACCTAAAAGCCTACAGACTTCAGCTATTTTTAACTATTGCATTTACCATCTTCTCATCAGTTTTGCAGGTTGTTTCACCAAAGCTTATGGGAAATATTACTACTAAAATTTTCGAAAATATACAGAATAAAATGCCAGTTGATTTTGAATTTATTTTAAGAATTTGTGTGATTTTAGTCGTAATTTACATTGTACAGGGAATTACTGAATATTTTACTGGCAGAATTTTAGTAGAGATAACTCAAGATTTAATAGCAAGACTTAGAAGTGAAATTTCAGAAAAAGTAAAATATATTCCAACTTCTTATTTTGATAAAAATAGTACTGGAGATCTACTCTCGAGGATGACAAATGATGTGGAAACTCTAGGTAAAAATTTGCAGCAGACTATTTCATCGCTGCTTTCATCATTTTTATTAATTGTCGGAATTCTTTTTGTGATGATTAAGACTTCGCCAACGCTCACATTGGTGTTTTTATTTACACTTCCATTGACATATTTTTCTACAAAGTATATTTCAAAAAAATCGCAGGGTTACTTTAGAAAGAAATCCAAGGGACTTGGAGAAATGGTTGGTTTTGTAGAAGAGAACTTTTCAGGTTCGGAACTCGTAAAAGCTTTCAACTATGAAAAGAGAGCTGAAGACGAATTTTTGGATATAAATAAAAATTTATATGAAGTAAGCTATAAGGCGAGCTTTATGACTGGAATAATGCTTCCTATAATGACATTTATTTCAAATATTGGATATGTCATGTTGTCACTAGTCGGCGGGCTTTTAGTCATAAATGGAAAGTTATTTATAGGAGATATTCAAGCAGTAATTCAATACGTAAGAAAGCTAAGTGCGCCAATTGAACAGCTTGCTGAGATGGCATCAATCTTTCAAGCTTCAATTGCATCGGGTGAGAGGATATTTGACTTCTTAGATGTAGAAGAGGAAAAGGAAACAGTCACTAAAAAAATTGAAAAGCCAGTAAGAGAGATAAATTTAGAAAATGTGTATTTTTCATATGATAAAGAAAAGCCAATAATAAATAATTTAAACTTAGATGTAGTTAGAAATTCAACTGTGGCAATAGTTGGTCCAACTGGAGCAGGTAAAACTACTATTGTAAATCTTCTCATGAGGTTTTATGATATTGATAGAGGGAAGATTAAAATTAATGGCATAAATATAAAAGATGTATCGAGAGAAAATCTCAGGTCTTTATTTGGAATGGTGCTCCAAGACTCGTGGCTCTTTAGAGGTACAATTTATGAAAATATAAAATATGGAAAAGAAGATGCAACTTATGAAGAAGTTATAGAGGCATCTAAAAAAGCGTATTGTCACAGCTTTATAGAAAAGTTGCCCGATGGATATGACACTGTTTTAAATGAAGAGGCTTCAAATATTTCTAAAGGTCAAAAGCAACTTTTAACTATAGCAAGAGCGCTTTTATCTGATCCTGAAATTTTAATATTAGACGAAGCGACTTCTTCAGTAGACACGAGGACAGAATCGCTGATTCAAAAAGCGATGACAAACCTACTACACGATAGGACAAATTTTGTCATTGCACACAGACTTTCAACTATAGTAAACAGTGATGTCATACTTGTTTTAGATAAAGGTGACATTGTAGAGAAGGGTAATCACGATGAACTCATCAAATTAGATGGAGTTTATGCAAAGCTTTATAATTCACAGTTTAAGAATTAGGAGGATTTTATGAAAGATTTTATTTGGAACGTAGACACAAAAATTTTATTTGGAAAAGACTTTTTAAAAGATTTGCCAAAGGAAATTAAAAAGCATGGTGACAGAGTTTTAATAACTTATGGTGGAGGTTCTATTAAAAAAATCGGCCTCTATGATAAAGTTGTAAAAATTTTGGAAGACGCAAATATCTTTTACAAAGAGCTTGGTGGAATCGAACCAAATCCAAGAGTAAAATCAGCACGCGAAGGAGTTGAAATTGTTCGCGGAAACGACCTTAATTTTATATTGGCAATTGGTGGCGGATCTGTAATCGACTTGTCCAAGCTAATCGCAGCAGCAACTTTTGTAGAAGCTGACCCTTGGAAAGTCGTAATAGGAGAAGAAAAAATTAAAAAGGCACTTCCAATTGGTACAATTTTGACACTTGCAGCTACAGGCTCAGAAATGGATGCCGGCGGAGTTATAACAAATCCAGATACGAAACAAAAACTTGGATTTGGATCTCCTATTTTAAAACCAAAATTTTCAATTTTAAATCCAGAAACTACCTATTCAGTTAATGAAAAGCACACAGTTGCTGGAGTTGCAGATATAATGAGTCACACAATGGAAAATTACTTCACATTGGGTGATGATGCTTATTTACAAAATAGAATGGCTGAAGCTATTTTAAAAACTTGCATACACTATGGACCAATTGCACTTGAAGAACCTGAAAATTATGAGGCTCGTTCAAATATCATGTGGGCATCATCATGGGCGATAAATGGTTTATTAAAGACAGGAAAGAGTACAAATTGGTCTGTGCATCCAATGGAACACGAACTTTCTGCATTTTATGATATAACTCATGGAATTGGACTTGCAATCTTGACACCAAGATTTTTAAAATATATTTTAGACGATGACACAGTTGATATGATACGCGACTTTGGAATAAATGTATTTGATATAAAACCTACTGATGACAAATTCCTCGATGCAAAAAAAGCAATTGGAGCTTTGCACCAATTCTTCGAATCAGATTTACACATACCTATGACTCTAGAAGAAGTTGGAATTGACGACGAACATCTTGAAGAAATGGCAAAAAGAGCTGCAGAACATGCAGGTGGAACAATTAAAGGTGTAAAAGAATTAAATGCAGACGATGTACTAAAAATTTATAAGGATTCACTTTTTTAAAAAATTTAATACAAGATTTGAGCGACTCATAAATTGGGTCGCTTATTTTTTTAAATAAAAATTGGTTTCATTATAATTTATCACAAAAATTGTGAAACTACTAACTTTATCCATTTTAATCCACAAAGAAAAGTGTTTTTAAAAATATAAATATTTTTTACTTTAAACGAATAAAATTATTTTGCCAAAATCTATTGCATTTAAGTAGTATTTGTTATACAATTTTCCTTAAATATTGAAAAAAAGGAGGAATTAGTATGAAAGCGGAAAGTTCAAAAGGCGCGAGAGGCACCTTTTCTAACTTTGGATTTTTGATGGCATCTGTAGGATCTGCTGTCGGTCTTGGAAATCTTTGGAAATTTCCATATTTGACTGGTACAAATGGAGGAGGTATTTTCGTACTGATTTACCTCTGTATTTTACTTACAGTTGGATTTGCGTGTATATTGGGTGAGATGACAATTGGACGTTTTACCAAATTAAATCCAATTGGAGCTTATAAAAAGATTGCAGAAAAATATACTTTTGCTGGAGTAATTGGAGTGGTAGTTTCTTTTTTGATTGTAACTTACTACAATATAATCGGAGGTTGGATTTTAAAATATTTAGTCTCTTATCTCTTTGGACAGTCAAAAGTAGTCAGCGCAAACTCTGAAATGTTTTTTGGAAATTTTATTTCAAGTGCTTTTGAGCCAATAATTTGGACTTTTTTATTCATAGTTATCAATTTATTAATTTTAAAAGCAGGTGTAATAAAGGGAATCGAAAGAGCATCAAAATTTATGATGCCTCTACTTTTTGTTCTTTTAATTATTACTGCTATTAGATCAGTTACACTTCCTGGAGCTTTTGAAGGAATTAAATTTTTCTTAAAACCGGACTTATCTAAATTATCTATGTCTACAGTATCAGCTGCTCTTGGACAAGTTTTCTTTTCACTATCTCTTGGAATGGGAATTACAATAACTTATGGGTCATATCTATCGGACTCAGCGAATCTAGAAAAAAATGCAGTAATGGTTCCATTATTTGACACTATAGCTGCCATACTTTCAGGATTTGCAATACTCCCAGCTGTATTTGCTTTTGGATTTGATCCTTCTGAAGGACCTGGACTAATTTTTGTCACACTTCCATCTGTTTTTGGATCAATGCCAGGTGGAGTTATTTTCGGTTCGCTATTTTTCTTGCTTATATTATTTGCAGCAATAACATCATCACTTTCACTTTTGGAAGTGCCTACATCTTATCTAATTGACAACAAGAATTGGAATAGAAAAAATGCAGTTTATGTTCTCAGTTTAATAATATTTTTAATATCCATTCCTGAGTCACTTTCAAATGGAATTTGGCAGATGAAATTTTTTGGCATGGCATTTTTTGATTTTGTCGGTTATATCGCTGAATCAGTATTAATGCCACTATGCGGACTTTTGATGTGCATAGTTATTGGTCACGTTTGGGGCACAGATAATGCGGCAGAAGAAATTACTAATTATGGAACTTTAGAGTTTAAGGCTAAGTCATATTGGAGTGTACTTATAAAATATATCGCGCCAATACTTATTTTTGGAATTTGGTTAAACTCAACAGGAATTTTATCATTATTTGGAATTGTATAATATATGAGCGGCTTTTTAAGTCGCTTTTTTCTTTTAAGTTTATAATAAATTTTGCAATAAAAAAGAGACCCAAATGGGTCTCTTTTTTGATATAAAAATTAAACTAATTAAACTTCAGCTGAATTTTCCCAAAGTCCGTGAATATTGCAATAGCTTAGTGCATAAACTTCTCCGCCTTTGTCAGTTTTAATAGAAGCTTCTACGCATGGAACTGAAAGAATATCTTCTTCGCCATGAGCTGAGAATTCATAAGAACCAACTTCAATTGGAGCTTTAGCTCCTTCAGGTTTAAAGAAAAGTTTGATCCAACAGATGTGATGTTCTAAAGTATTTGGGTGTTCAACTTCTTCTCCTACGTGAGCTTTAATGTTTAAAACTCCATCTTTTTTATCTACAAGAATTGCAGGAACGTGTTTTTCAGTTTTCCAATCAGCAGTTTGTACAGTTTCAGTTAATTTCATTTGTATACCCCCATAAAATTATAAATTATCTTACGAAATACTTATACCCTTTAATTAAAAAAATACACAAATTAAAGACAAAGAAAAATATATCTTGTATAATAGTAGTGAGGTGGGACATGGAAAAGGTAAAATTAATTGCAACGACGAATTTTGGACTCGAGGCCGTGACGAAAAGAGAGCTTCAAGACTTAGGATATGAAGATTTAAAAGTTACAGATGGAAAAATTGAGATAGAAGCTGGCCTTAGTGACATTCCAGTTTTAAATTTAAGACTTAGGACTGCAGAAAGAGTTTTAATTTTAGTCGATGAATTTAGAGCGGAAACTTTTGAAGAACTTTTTGAAAAAGTTTATGATATCGATTGGATAAACTACTTGCGCGAAGATGACAATTTCATAATAGAGGGCAGGAGTGTAAAGTCAAAACTATTTTCAATTTCAGACTGTCAGAGAATAACTGAGAAGGCAATTATAGAAAAACTAAAGACAAAATATAAAGTATCTTGGTTTGAGAAGAGTGGAGCTAGAGTTAGAATAGAAGTTTCACTACTTAAAGACATTGCCCAGATTACTATCGATACGTCGGGAGATGGCCTACATAAAAGAGGTTACCGAGAGATAAATTACAAAGCCCCACTTTCAGAAACTATAGCAGCTTCTCTTGTTAAACTTAGCTTTTGGAATAAAGATAGAATTTTAGCAGATCCATTTTGTGGTTCTGGTACAATTTCAATAGAAGCAGCGATGATCGGCAAAAATATTGCTCCAGGCCTTATGAGAAAATTTGACTTTGAAAAATTTTCTTTTATAGATGAGAATTATTTTAAGGAAGAAAAGAAAAAATGTTATTCGGAAATCGACTATAATATTAAACTTAATATTTTTGCTTCAGATATTTCTCACAAAGCCATAGATATTGCTAAGAAGAATTCTGAAATATTAGGTCTAGAAGAAGACATATCATTTTTTCAAAAGGACATAAGAGACTTGGATCTTCCAAACGATTATGGAGTGTTAATAGCAAATCCTCCATATGGAGAGAGAATAGGAAAAGAAGATGTCGATGAGCTTAATAGAGAGCTTGGAAAATTATATAAATATTTGGACACATGGTCTTTTTATGTAATTTCAGCAAATGAAAAATTTGAGAAAAGTTTTGCAAAAAAAGCAGATAGAAATAGAAAACTTTATAATGGAAGGTTAAAATCATATTATTATCAATATTTTGGACCAAATCCTTATAAAAAATGACGAAACACGAGGTGCATCGTGAGTAAAAGCTTAAATCGTAAAAAAATTGACCTGCAAGTATTAAACGGAATAGCAGATTTAATTAGAGTTTTAGACGCAAATGAAAAAGTGGTTTTTGTAAATCAAGCCATGGAAGAGATGCTCGGTTATGACAGCAAACAGCTTGTTTGTAGAATAGGTGAAGATGTATTTAATCCGTCAATAACAAAGCGAGTTCTTCAAACTGGGGAAGTTATTCAGAGGGAAGAAAATATTGGAAACTTAATATTTTCTGTAAAGTGCTCTCCAATAATTGGAGAGATGGGAGAAATAATAGGCATTGTCGAAGTTTTTAGAAATGTTACTATGGCTAGAAAACTTCAAAACGAGATGATTAAGAAAAATAAAGCGATGACAACTGAGACTAATGCCGCATCCAAAATACAGAGGACAATGCTTCCAGAAAGAGGATTTCAAAAAAATCTAAAAGTAAATTATATTTACATGCCATCCAATATACTCAGTGGAGATATGTTTGACGTTTTTGAGATTGATGAGGATCATGTAGCACTTTATATTGCAGATTCTGTTGGCCATGGATTCGCAGCTTCTATGGTGACAATGTTTATAAAATCAATGATAAGAACTTCTAATATAAATATAATGTTATCGCCAAAAGAAATGTTAAGGTCTATTTCTGACAGATTCACGACACTAAGACTTGATATAGAAAATTACTTCACTTGCTTTTATGGAGTCTACAACAGAAAGAGGAATACACTTAAATATTCAAATGCAGGGCACTTGCCACTGCCAATGCGAATAAGGGATGGAGAGATAGAAAGCCTAGTATCAAGTGGTTTTCCTATTTCTAGATTTTTTTCTAATCCAGAGTATGAAGAGTATAAGATTGACGTGTTTGCGGGAGATAAACTTTTATTTATGACTGATGGAATAATCGAAAATAGAAATAGAGCTGGAGATTATTATGGATTAGGTAGAGTAGAAGAAATAGTAAAAATTCCGAACATAGATATATTAGAAAATTTGGAAAAGAATTTTATGAAATTTTTAGATGGACCTCAGACTGATGATGTGTCGGCTCTGATAATAAATGTGTGGTAAAGTTAAATATATTTTAGAACTCACCGGTGTGGTGAGTTTTCTATTAATTTTACAATTTATATATAAAATTACAACGGAATTTTTACTAAAAACATTTAGAGTATATATAAAAAATATTTATTTAACGTATATCAATAAGACCAGCTATTAAATGTCAATAGATAATTTTAAGGTTTATCGCATTTGGA
>JASBZH010000049.1 GCA_029983555.1 Peptoniphilus sp.
CCTTTAGATCAACATTTAAAGGATACGAGTTTTGTAATAAAAATGCTCTATAATCATTGGCTAGATGATGGGCAAAGGAATCTAATAGAAAATTCATTGAGTGGTGGAAATACAAATCCAGTTGACTTGGTTAAATTTATCGCCTTAACTCACGATATTGGAAAAATTGCTGCTTCTTTTTGCGCTAGGAAATCGTTTAATGAATCTGCTAGAGATTTAGATGAATTGGTGGTTCAAAAAATAGTGAATTCCGGATTTCCGGAATTATTAGACTATACTGATGAAAATGCAAGATACACAAAACATGCCCTGGCAAGTCAAGCAGTACTTTCTGAATTTGGAGTTAATGAAGATGTTTCATCAATAGTTGGTGCACATCATGGAAAGCCTTGCGATTTTAGAAACGATGCTTCTAAAAATCTAAAAGCCTATAAAAGTAATTATTTTACAAAAGATAATTCTGAAGAATTAAAAGAAAAATGGATGAAAATTTATAAAGAGCTATTAGATTGGGCTCTTATAAGTAATAATTATGATAACGTTAAAGATTTGCCAAGTATAAAACAAAATGCACAAGTTATCTTGTGTGGTTTACTCATTATGGCTGATTGGATTGCAAGTAATGAAAATTATTTTCCATTAATTTCCATTTACGAGGACACAGTAGAAGACGAAGGGTCAAGATACAAAAATGGATGGAAGGCATGGAGAAAATCAAACAATTGGACTCCTGCGCTTAACTTAGATATTGATTCAATTTTTCCAGATAGATTTCATTTTATGAAGAGCCCAAGAGATGCGCAATATAAATTTGCTAAAGTTATAGACGAATGCTATAACCCAGGAATATTTATTTTTGAAGCTCCAATGGGACTTGGAAAGACTGAAGCTGCACTTGTCGGTGCCGAGATTATGGCAAGTAAACTCGGCAAAAGTGGTATATTTTTTGGACTGCCGACTCAAGCAACTAGTAATGGAATATTCCCAAGGCTTTATGATTGGTTAGAAAAAGTTGCAGATGAAAATGGTGAAAATTTATCCGTTCACTTATCCCATGGCAAATCAGCACTAAACGACAAGTACCAAAGCTTAGCCAGAAACATCGATATAGATGGAGGTACAAATGTCTATGTAAATGAATGGTTTGGAGGAAGAAAGACAACTGCACTTGATGATTTTGTAGTTGGAACAGTGGATCAGCTATTAATGATGGGACTTAAGCAAAAACATCTTATGCTTAGACATTTGGGTTTTAGTAAGAAAGTTGTGATAATAGATGAAGTCCACTCATATGACGTATTTAGTTCTAGCTACTTATTTACTGTTGTAAATTGGCTATCATCATATAATGTTCCAGTCATAATTTTATCTGCCACTCTTCCTTATAATAAAAGAGAGGATTTAATAAAAAGCTACATTCGTGGCAAAGGTTTAAATTACGATAAGGTTAAAAAAGATAATGTTGATTTTAAGACGGACACTTATCCACTCATTACTTATACTGATGGAGAAGAAATTAAACAGTTTTCAGATTTTAAATCTGAAAAAGGAAAAGATGTGGATATAATTTTAAAAGATTCTAATAGTTTAGATAGTCTTATTTCAAATTTAGCAGTAAATAAAGGAATAATAGGCATTATAGTAAATACAGTAGGTAAGGCTCAAGAAATTTCAAAAAATTTGTCTGAAAAATTTGGAGAAGAAAATATATTTTTGTTACATTCAAGATTTATTGATACTGAAAGAGCAAATAAGGAAGAGGAGTTGATAAGTTATATTGGAAAAAATGCACAAAGACCTGAATTTAAAATAATTGTTGGAACACAAGTTATGGAACAATCTCTTGATATAGATTTTGACGTTTTAATATCAGATTTAGCGCCGATGGATTTACTTATACAGAGAATTGGTCGACTTCACAGACATGAGAGAGATAATAGACCTAAAGAATTTAAAGATCCTACCTTATACATTTTAGGTACAAATGAAGATTTAGAATTTGAAAAAGGCTCTTCAACTGTTTATGGAGAATATTTACTTGCTAGAACACAGTATTATCTTCCTAAAAAAATTAATCTACCAAATGACATTTCTCCATTAGTGCAAAAAGTATATTCTGATAGTAATTTAGATTTTAAAACTGAAGAACTCAATGAAAAATATATTGAATTTAAAAATAAATACAGCGCAAAAATAAAAAATAAAAAGAAAAAAGCTAAAAACTATATGGTAGGGAGTCCAAAAATTTTAAAAATGAGATTTGGTTCTAATTCTTTAATAGGTTGGCTTAAATCTTCTCAAATTGAAGAAAATTTAAATACAGAAGAAAGAGTTGCTGCTCAAGTTAGAGATATTGAAGAAACAATTGAGGTGATAGCTGTTAAAAAAATTGGAAGTGGTTATGGATTTATAGATGGAAATAAGGATATTTCTAGAGAAATAGGTGATGCGGATATAGCTAAAAAATTGGCAAAAAATACATTGAGGCTTCCTTTAGCACTTTCAAGACCTTATAACATAGAAAAGACAATTCAAGACTTAGAAAGTTTTAATTTAAAATACTTGCCAAATTGGCAGGACGAAAATTGGCTAAAGGGAAGTTTAGGTATAATTTTTGACGAAAACAATGAATTCATACTGCAAGATTATAAATTAAAATATGATGATAAGTATGGACTCTTATATGAAAGGTTGTGAAAAATGGCAAGATATAATTTGATAGACGAGAAATGGATCCCTGTATTAGTTGACAAGTCTGGAGAAGTTCGAAAAGTAAATATAAGAGAATTATTCGAAAATTCACACAATTACTTGGCTCTAGCCTGCGACACAAAAGCTCAGGAGTTTGCAATTTTAAGATTTTTACTTTCAATATTGCATACTGTGTTTTCAAGGTTTGATTCTAATGGAGATCCGTATAGGAGCGTTGAATTAGATGAAAATTACAAACAAATTGAGGAAGTTTCTGACGAAAATTATGAAAATGAACTAATGCAAACTTGGGCTATATTATGGGAGAATGGTGAATTTCCTGAGATAGTTAATAGTTATTTAGATAAGTGGCATGATAGATTTTACCTATTTGATGATAAGTATCCTTTTTACCAAGTTCGAAAAAATGATATTTCAGAAGATAAAATAAACAAAAAAATTGCAGGAAGTATTTCTGGAAAAAATATTAATAGAATTATATCGGAGTCAGGAAATAAAATTGCGCTATTCTCTCCAAAATATGAGTATAAGAATAATAAAGAAATTTTAAGTGAAGATGAAATTGCAAGATGGTTATTAAACCTTCATGGATATTTAGGCTTATCAGATAAAACAAAATTTAAAGGAGATGATAAAAAATCCTCTAAAGGTTTTTTATTTGATATTGGTGGATTATATTTAAGTAGAAAAAATTTATTTGAAACATTGCTTTTAAACACAGTTTTAGTTGATTCTCATGGTTATTATCAAAATATTCAAAAACCTTGTTGGGAATACAGTTCAAGTGAACTTATAGATAATTATTTAGTAGATAATGATCCTGATAATATTGCTGAGCTTTATACAACATGGAGTAGGGCTGTTTATATTGATCCAGAAATTGATGTATCTAAGCCATTTGAAATGAATATAGTTAAGCTTCCAGATATTAATAAGGTAGAAAACTTTTTAGAACCAATGACTCTTTGGAGATTTAATAAAAATGGAGATAATAAAGATAAATTTACACCGAGAAAACATGTTCAAAATCAATCGATGTGGAGAAATTTTGGAAATATAATAGAAGTCAATAAAGAAAATAAAAATAGAATGCCTGGAATAATCAAATGGTATAAAGAATTATCAGACAATTTAGGGGAAGATTTAAATATAGATAGTGTTACCTTAAATTCTGTAAGTATGAAGGACGATGGCAACGCAACGTCTTGGGTGCCAATAGACGAAATATGTGATAGTTTAAACATTGCAGAAATAATAATTACAGACGATGAAAAAGATGGCTGGAAAGATAGAATTCTTAATGAAATTGAAGATACTAAGTATTGTATTTCGTTTATCTATAAGACATTTTTAACAGATATAAAAAGAATGAGAAGCTTTCAGTTAGATGACGAAAAATCCGAGTCAGATAAACAAAAAAACAAATTGAGAAATGATCCATTTGTATTGCAAAATATTGATGAAATGTATTTTTTAATAGATAGACCATTTAGGGAGTGGATATCATCTATTACAAAAAATGATAGCATGGATGAAAAGTGTCGTGAGTGGAGAAAAACTTTAAAAAATCTGATACTAAAACAAGCAGATTTCATAATTAAAAACATTAGTAAAAGAGATTATATAGGAATAGAAATAGGTGGGAAAAGAGAAAATATAGCGACTATTTATTCAAGTTTTAAACATTTTTTAAATGATAGATTAAAAGTAAAAGAAAAGGAGGAGAATAATGGAGAAAACGAGTAAAAATCGTTTGGTCATGAATACAACGGCTAAAATAATTAATGTTCTTTCTAGCAGTTTAGATAAACCAAGTACAAAAGCAACATTATCTAACTTGAGAAATTCTATCGGTAGACCAATTTCAGACAAAGTAAAAAGTTTGCAGATTATATTTGAGTATATGCCTGAAGAGTTGTTATCAAATAGTTTTGAGATGACAAAAGAAGAAAAGGCAATACTTACGACTTTAGAGTTATATGCTATTCATCAACAGTCAAACACTGAGTCTGTAAATGGAATCAATGAAGGAAATTGGAACAATATAGGATATTCTTTTAAAAGTTTAAGAACAGAAGGAGAAGCTGGGAATTCAATTGATAAAAGATTTAATGCACTAGTTACTTCGGCGACTTTTGATGAACTTGCGTATCATTTAAGGCAGATGGTTAAACTTTTAAAATCAAAATCAAAAAATACTAAAGTAGATTATCCATCACTTGCCGGAGATTTATATAATTTTCTTTGGGAAAATGACGAAAGAATTAGATTAAACTGGGAAAGAGCATATTATAGTTACAGTAAAAGTGAAGATAAAAAAGGAGAAATAGAAAATGAACAATAATTTATATTTAGATATCCATGTAATACAAACATTGCCACCATCAAACATAAATAGAGACGATACAGGAAGTCCTAAAACTGCACAATATGGTGGTGTAAGAAGAGCAAGAGTCAGCTCACAATCATGGAAAAGAGCTATAAGAGAATATTTTAAAGAAAATAGCGAAGCTAAAAATATTGGTATAAGATCGCTAGATATCGTTAGATATGTTGCAGAACAAATTAGAAAAATTGATCAGTCTATAGAAGTAGATGAATCTATTAAAATGGCAAACGAAATTTTAAATAAAGCAGGGGTTAAGACTAAAGATAATAAAGCAAGAGCTTTGTTCTTTTTAGGAAAATCACAAGCAATGGGACTTGCTAAAGCGGCTATTGAAAAAAATACAGATAAAAAAGAATTGCAAGAAATATTAAAGTCAAATCCTGCTATAGACATAGCACTATTTGGAAGAATGGTTGCTGATGACCCTTATTTAAATGAAGATGCTTCTTGTCAAGTTGCTCATGCAATTTCAACTCACGCAGTACAAACTGAATTTGATTTTTTTACAGCATCTGATGATTTACAAGCACAAAATAATGCTGGTGCTGGAATGCTTGGGACTATAGAATTTAATTCGTCAACAGTTTATAGATATGCAAATATTGCACTACATGAGCTCATTCATCAACTTGGAGAAAAAGAAGCAACAATAAATACAGCTAAATTATTTGTTCAAGCTTTTTCCAATTCGCTTCCAACTGGAAAGGTAAATACATTCGCAAATCAAACTATACCAAAATTTATATTAGTTTCTTTAAGAAAAGACAGACCTGTAAATTTAGTTACAGCTTATGAAAAACCAGTTTATTCAAAAGAAGGTTATACAAAAGAGTCAATAGATAGACTCTTAAAAGAATATGAAAATGTTCAAAAATTTGTTGAAGAACCAATTGTAAATCTATGCGTTATAGGGGATTCAGACACTCATGATGTTCTTTTTAATAAATTAGATAGTTCAAAAAAATTAATAGATAAATTGGGAAAAGAACTTGAAAACTTATTACCTGAGAAATAAGGTGATTAAATTGAAAACAATTTTAATGAAATTTGCAGGACCCATGCAATCATGGGGCACAAATTCACATTTTGAAAGTAGATACACAGACTTTTATCCATCTAAAAGTGCAGTTATAGGTCTAATTTCAGCAAGTTTTGGATATAGAAGAGATGAAGACGAGAAAATTAGGAAATTAAATGAATTGGAATTTGCAGTTAGAATTGATCAACAGGGCAAACTCTTAAGAGATTATCAGATAGCTACAAAATATAAAAATGATAAATTTGAAAGAAATTATGTAACTAATAGATACTATCTGGAGGATGCAATATTTGTAGTAGCAATTAGTGGCGAAGATAATTTAATGGACTCGATATATCATGCTCTTAAATATCCTTACTTTCAACAGTTTTTAGGAAGAAGGTCAGTCCCCGTAAATGCCGATTTCATTATTTCCATTAAAGATGGAACAACAATTGAAAATCTGAATAACTTACCTTGGCAAGCTAATGATTGGTATAAAAAAGAAAATAGACATCAAAAAAATATAAACCTTGAAGTTTATGGAGATTCATCAGCGATTGATGGAGATATTGAATTTAGAAGGGATAGTGTCATATCTTTTTCTCAGAAGAATAGAAAATTCACTTTAAGACCACAGAGTAGGACTAAAATAAGGCTCGAGGATAATAAGAATATTTGTGATAATGAAGAACACGATATTTTTTCGGAAGTTTAGGAGGATGAGATGTATTTAACCAGAGTTGAAATAAATTTTAATGATAGAAATAATGTAAAAGAGTTAAATCATCTTGGAGCTTATCACAATTGGGTGGAAGAAAGTTTTCCCCAAGAATTTGATAAGAATATAAGAACCAGGAAATTGTGGAGAATCGACACACTAAACAATAAAAAATATCTTTTAATAGTTAGTGAAGATAAACCTGACTTAAATAAACTAGAAAGATATGGAGTAAAAGGCAGTGCCGAAACAAAAGATTATGATAAATTTTTAGAAACACTCGAAGAAGGAAGAACGTATAAATTTAGATTAGTTGCCAACACTACAGTATCAAAAGCTATTGAGGGAAAAAGAGGACGAGTAGTTCCAATAGTTGATGTTATTGAGCAAATGGATTATTTATTGGCTCGATCAGAAAAAAATGGATTTGAATTAAGTCCGTCTGATTTTTACGTATTGGATAGTTCATTCTTACCTTTAAAGAAGCACAACTGTAAAACAATAAACCTAGTGAAAGCAACTTTTCAAGGTGAACTTACAATTTTAGATAAAGAAAAATTTGTATCAGTTCTTAAAAGAGGAATTGGCAGAAAAAAAGCATATGGTTTTGGCATGATGACAGTAATACCAATAAAATAAAATGGATAAACAAGTAGGTGCCAAAAAAACAGAATTAACAGAATTACCTAGAATCGGTGACAGAGTCAGTTTTATATATGTAGAACATGCCAGGATAAATAAAATTGACAGTGCAATAACAGTCACAGATTATCGAGGTCAAGTTAATATACCCGTTGCAATGATTGGAGTATTGCTACTTGGTCCAGGGACAGATATAAGCCACAGAGCTATGGAATTAATTGGAGATACGGGAACAAGTGTAGTTTGGGTTGGAGAACGCGGAGTTAGGCATTATGCACATGGTAGAGCTTTGGCACATTCGACGAGATTTTTAGAAAAACAGGCAAAACTTGTATCGAATACTAAGACTAGATTAAATGTAGCTAGAAGAATGTATCAAATGAGATTTCCAGGTGAAGATGTATCAAAACTTACTATGCAACAACTAAGAGGACGCGAAGGTGCTAGAGTTAGAAATGTTTACAGACATTATTCAAAAATTACTGGTGTAGAATGGGATAGAAGAGATTATGATCCAGATGATTTTGATAATTCAAATTTAGTAAATAAAGCACTTTCAGCAGCAAACGTAGCGCTTTATGGAGTGGTGCACAGCGTAATAGTAGCTCTTGGATTATCTCCTGGATTAGGATTTGTCCATACGGGCCATGACCTAAGCTTTGTATATGATATAGCAGATCTATACAAAGCCGAAATTACTATACCAATATCTTTTGAAATAGCAGCTAGCATTGAAGAGACAGAAGATGTAGGAGCAATAACAAGAAGAAGAGTTCGAGACGAAATGGTTGATGGAAAAATCATGAATCAGATAGTAAAAGATATACAGTTTTTGATGGAAGTTCAAGCGGATGAAGAAATAAAAACAGAGAGTTTAAACTTGTGGGATGATAAGAACAGATTAGCAAAATACGGAGTTAGTTATAAAGAGAGGGATTAAAATTCCATTTACAATAATAACTTTAAAGAAAACACCAAATTCCTTAAGAGGAGATTTGACCAAGTGGATGCAGGAAATTGCAACAGGAGTATATGTAGGAAATTTTAATGTAAAAATTAGAGAAGAACTTTGGAAAAGAGTATTAGATAGCGTTGGGGTCGGAGAAGCAACGCTTAGTTATAGTACAAGGAATGAAATTGGTTACGAATTTAAAACTCATAACACTTCAACAGTCGTATTAGATTGTGAAGGAATTCCACTAGTTATGAAAAAAATTAAAGAAGATAAAGTAGAAGAAAAAAAGCTTGGATTTAGCAATGTATCAAAAATGCATAAATCTAAAAAATTCCAAGGAAAAGATAAAAAAACAAAAAATAAGAAAATTGAATCTAAAACAATATTATTTTTAGACATCGAGACAAATGGTTTAAGTGAAATAGATAATGATATAATAGAAATCGGCGCATTAAAAATTAATGGAAATGAAATAAAAACATTCCAAAGTTTGATTAAAAATGATGAAAAGATGCCCATTGAAATCATAAAATTAACTGGAATTACAGATGAGGATTTAAAAAGTGGTGATAATCTAAAAAATGTATTAATTAAATTTTTAGAATTCATTGATGGAACAATCATTGTAGGATACAATATAAATTTTGATATAAAATTTTTAAATAAAAAATTAGAAAAAGAAGGACTAAGTAGTATCCATAACAAAATATACGATCTGATGGATTTTGTAAAAAAAGACAATCAATTTTTGGAAGATTACAAATTGCAGACAGCCTTATTGGGATACGGAATAGAAAAAAAGATTCCGCATAGAGCGCTGGAAGATGCAAAATTATGTTATGAGTTATCAACTAAAATGAATAAATTTCAGAGGTTCATCGAAAAAATATAGCTAAATTATGGGATCTTTTAAGTGTACTTCCCGCGTAGGCGGGGGTGATCC
>JASBZH010000050.1 GCA_029983555.1 Peptoniphilus sp.
CTTCTCATAATATTTTGAGCATCATACACATTGTCAATTGTTTCAGGAAGTCCAAGCCTATCTCTAATTGTTCCTGAAAGCACAAATGGAACATCATTTTCTATACAAGCTTTAATAAACCCATCTTTTACAAGTCCAGATTCAACTAGTGCTTTTGTCGATCCATATTTCCTAGCTAGGTTTATTGTTTCAAATAAATTTCGAGTAGTGTTTTGTTCCTTCTCAAAATGTTCTTGTCCCCAAGATGTTTTAAATATTCCTCTTTCAAGGTCAAAGGCTGCAGTTTCTGTTCCGCAGAATATTGCTTGCACATAACCATTATTTATAAGTCTTGCAAGTGCATCTCTTGAATCTCTATCTAGAGAAAGGGCCGAACCAATTATAAGTGTTACGTAACCGTTATTTTCTTTTTCGTGTTTTAAAACTTCATAAAGAGTGTCATAGTCAATAGAAAAAGCTGTCTCTCTTGAACGACCAGCTCTAAATGAAAATGTATCTTTATTTATTTCATTTCCCAAAAATCCTTTGGTCCAAACGTAAATTCCCTCTGAGGCATCTTCTGTACGTCCGATAACTACTTTGTCACCTTTTTTAAGATTTCTAAACTCAACTATATTTACACTTTCTTCTCCTGGTGTGTCATTGGCAACGCATACTGTGTCCATTCTAGACTGAACAGCCAATACCCATTTTCCGTTTATTTTGAAATATTCAGGATAAACAGAAAGTGCGTGATAATTTCTAGGACTTATACCATCTCTAGTGACTTCTTCTAGGGTAACATTTGGTGCATTCTTTAAAAATTCTTGTTCAAAATCTGGATGATGATATTTTGGCATTTCGAATTTCATTTTAAATGTCTCCCCTTTCTGTTTGTTCGTTATTTTTTATCTCTACATATTCACTTTCAGGAATTTTCATTGCATCTTGAAATACTCTATCTGCTGGTGTAACTAATGCTTTTTCACAATTTACAACGAAGTCTTGTACATTTGTTACCATCGGAACAAATGCCATGTGTTCTCTTGTTGCC
Organism: Peptoniphilus sp.; assembly: GCA_029983555.1. Lineage (GTDB taxonomy): Bacteria > Bacillota > Clostridia > Tissierellales > Peptoniphilaceae > Peptoniphilus_A. The sequence goes on from JASBZH010000050.1 coordinate 1,034, forward strand.
CCAACTTTATGTACAACATTTTCTGTAACATCAATTGAGTACATATAAACTGGAGTAACATTGCCATCTTTTCTAATTCTATAGCTAGAAGCCATATTTGCAACAGAAAGACTGTGTAGCATTGTTGCGATACAAATAATTAATGTCGCCTTATCGAGTTCTTTCTTTGTCTCTGATAAAGCTCTCTCTGTGTCGCCTATAACTTCTGGAAGTGGTCCATCGTCTCTAATTGATCCTGATAATACAAAAGGAATATCCATATCTGAGAGAGTTTTTATGATTCCATCTTTAACATTTCCAGCAGCTATAAAGTTTTTAATTGAACCTGCCATTCTAACTTCGTTTAAAAGATCTAGGTGATTGTAGTGACCCATTGGAACATTTTCTTGAGTGTAGATATTTTGTCCAAGTGCAGTTTGTAAAAATCCACCTTCTAAGTCGTGAGTACACATTGCATTTCCGCCAAGTAGACAGTCGATATATCCATTTTCAGCAAGCTTATTAAGTGCATGTCTTGTATCATAGTCAAAAACAACACTAGGTCCAAGCACCCAAACAATGTAGCCATCTTCCCTATCTCTTTCATGTTGCATAAGTTCAAATAATTTGTCGTAGTCTTCAGAAAAAGAAGTTTCAACAGCTTTTCCTTCAGCAGAGTATAAGGATTTAGGAAATCCCTCTCTATAAATTAATATGCCACTTTCTAAATCTCCTTTAGTTGAAAGAACTACTTCTTCTCCAACAGCTAAATCTCTTATCTCTTCAATTACAATTTTGCCATCTTTGTAAACCGCAACGCAATTTAGAGAGTTATGTTCAGGGAATAACCACTCGCCATCTTTTTTATAAAATGTTGGCATGTGAGTTGTTAAGTAAAATCCATCTGGTGCAACTCCGTCTTTTTCAACTTTACCTAATTTAATATCAGGCGCATTTTTATACTTTTCTTCTGAAAAGTTTGGCCAAACAAATTCTGGTATTTGAAATTCCATATTTACCTCCGTTTTAATTTTCTACTGTCAAATTGAGATTTCCATCATCAAACTTTAATGTCAATTTCAACAATTCATCTGACTGTATTTCTAAATATTTTTTGCTGATTATTAAGTAGATTTCTGTCTCAATAAATCTCTTAATATCATGAACTCCCATTTTATAATCTAGAGCATAATTTGTCATATTCTCTAAAAATTCTAAGTCATATTTAAGCAATATGTGAGAGTCCTTTAAATCTTCTGATAATTTGTTTAAATTAATTCTAATTAATTTATTAATTGCTTCTTCATCTAACTCATCAAAATAAAAGACATAATCGACCTTTTTGGCTATAAGAGTTAGATTTTCCATAACTTCTTCTTCATCTTCTAAAGAAGTTGTAAGAACAATAATTGTGTTTTTTAAATCTATATCTCGGCCCTTATTGTCTTTTAATTTTCCTTCACTTATTATTTGAGAGATAAGACTTTGAATCTCCTTGTGAGCTTTGTCAATGTTATTAAATACAATTACAGTATACGGTTTTGTCCTTAGAGTTTCTGTTAAAACTCCGCCCACTTCATATCCAACATAACCTGGGGGAGCTCCTATTAATTTAGTTACTGAAGATTTTTCACCAAATTCTCCCATATCAAATCTAATTAAACTTGTATCTCCATCGAAGAGGTACTTAGAGATTAACTGAGCAATATAGGTTTTGCCAGAACCTTGTCCAGCAATTAAAAAGTTCCCAACAGGTCTTGTCCTTTTAAAAATTTCGCTTTCTGAAATGAGATAAGTATTAATTATTTTATCAATCATATCATCTCCACCAGCAAACTCAGACTTCATCTTGGACCTAATTTCTTCAATATTGTCCAATTTATTTAGCTTAAGTTTAATTTTGGGCATGCCTGATAATTTTGATACAATCTCTTTAACTTCGCTACTTGTAACCTTAGTATTTAATGGGTAATAAGCACCTATTAACCTAAGTTCTTGTAATTTTTCTTCAACAATTTTTTTAGCCTCAAAATTTTCGTCGAGTCTCTTTAGATTGTGTTCACTCATTGATATTTCTATTTCATTTTCAATATCTTCTAATTCCTTTTCATTTAAAAGAATTTTATCTTGTCTATCTCTTTCAAGTTCATAAAGATGAGTTTTTGTCTTTAACTCTTTTTCTAACTTTTCTATCTGTATTTCTTTTTCTAAAATTCTATCTCGAGATAAGCTGTCACTTTCGCCCTTAAGTGCAACTTTTTCCATCTCAAGCTGAATAATATTTCTATTTAAGCTGTCGATTTCATAAGGCATTTGATCTCTTGCCATTCTCGTTAGAGCCGCTGCCTCATCAATTACATCTATTGCAACATCAGGAAGCTTTCTATAACTTAAAAATCTTTTTGATAGCTTTACAGCATCGACAAGAGCTGCATCAGATATTTTTACCATGTGATGCTTCTCGTACTTTGCCTTTATTCCTCTTAAGATTGCAATTGATGTATCCACGCTTGGCTCTTCAACAAGAATTTTTTGAAACCTTCTATCAAGAGCGCTGTCCTTTTCAATATACTTCTTGTATTCGTCAATTGTCGTTGCGCCAATAGTTAAAATTTCGCCACGCGCAAGCATAGGCTTTAAAATATTTGCAGTATCCATTGAGCCCGATGTGTTCCCCGCACCAATTATGTTGTGAATTTCGTCAATAAATAAAATTATTTTTCCATCTGAATCTTTAATAATTTCAAGTATTCTCTTTAATCTATCTTCGAAATCGCCGCGATATTTTGTACCTGCAACAAGAGATGCCATATCAAGTGAGAATACTATTCTGCCCTTTAAATTGTCAGGAACATCTCCCTTTACAATTCTCTCGACTATACCTTCAACTATTGCCGTTTTTCCAACGCCAGCTTCCCCAATTAAAATTGGATTGTTTTTAATCCTTCTAGAAAGAATTCTAAGTGCACTCCTTGTTTCTTCTTCGCGCCCTATTACAGGATCAAGCTTTTTTTCAAGTGCTTCCATAGTAAGATTTCTTCCGTATTTTTCAAGACTTGCAATAGTTTCCTTGGCCACTCCATTCATAAAAGCTTCGTTAAACTTTTTCGAGATAAACTGCATAAAACCTTCATAAGAAATTCTATATAGTCCCGCAAGTTTAGCACTTGCCATGTTTTCATCTTTTAAAAGTGCCAAAAAAATATGTTCGACATATATTGAATCTTCAAATAAATTTCTCGAGATTTCTTCAGATATTAACAAAGCTTTTTGATAATACCTACTCACATATAAACTTGAGACACCCTTTAAGCTCTTTAGTTTTTTAACTGCATTTTCTGCATCATTTTTTAATTTTACAATATTTACTTCAGATTCTTTTAAGTATTCTTCTATATTTTTATCTTCAAAAAGTAGTATTGAATAAAATAGATGCAAGTCAGTTACCTCTGAATTGTTATTTTTTATTGCAATTTTATTTGCCATATTAATGACATCAACAGATGATTGTGAGTATTTTGTAATATCCATTAAACCAGTAACCCCCAGATAATGTGAGCAGCAACTCCTGCTCCCAGTCCACCAATTGTGTGATAAAGTATTGCATAACCTGTCATCTCTTTAGTGTCAAGAGCATCCATCATTGCAATGTGAGTAGATAAGTAACCGCTCCAACACATACAAATTGCAGTAAAGACTGCAATGTCATTTCCACCAATAAGTTTTTTAGAAGCCATATCAGCTACCATTCCAATAGCCGCTCCACTACTTCCAAGAGCAGTAATTGGCACTGCTATTCCTTTATTTGTACTAAATCCAAAAAGTGGTTGCAATATAAAATTTAATTTTTCGCCAATTAGCGGTAAAACTGCAATGCCTTGGTTTGCAGAACCATCGTAAACTCCACTAGGCCCAGTGCCATTAGTAAGCATTAAAACAATGGTACAAATTAATACAACACCAGGTATTATTGCAATTCCCATGTCAACTCCAACTTTACCTCCGTCTAAAAGAGATTGTATAAATCTAGATCCCACAGAACCTTCTCTAACAATTCTATGTCCTTGTGGCAAGTTGGAACTGTTATTACATTCGACCATATCTTCAGTGCCATAATACTTTTTAGTCTGTCTAATCATAAGCCTTACGGAAATAACACTTCCTATTATTGCTCCGCAAAGTCCCACAAGTGCTCCCTTTATTGCTTCATCTACAGAAAGAGACATCATTGATGTAATTGTTATAAGTCCCATTCCAAAGGAAGTGGCTAAGTTGGTAAGTGCTGGCATTTGATATTTTTTAAAATATTTCCTAAAATTGTCGTCGTAAGCTAATGTTAAAATAGCTGGGTTGTCAGACATAAAACAATTTAGCATACCAAGTGAGCTTGCACCTGGAAGATCATAAATTGGCTTCATTAAAATTGACAAAGCTCTATTAATTAATGCAATAACGCCAAATTCAGAAAATACAGAAGAAATACCTCCAGCAAGAACTGCCACTGCCATCAAATAAAAGCAAACATTCATAAGAAGATCGTAGGCGGTACTCATCATAGTTTTAATCATATTCGTTCCGCCCATAATCTTTCCTATATAAATGAAAATTCCTAGAAACACTAAAAGGAATATTGGAGCCTCAAGGCCAATTTCTTTTTTAAATGTATTCTCTTTTTTCAAATTTAACTATATCCTTTTCTAATAAAATTAATATTTAAAATAAAAATTATTTCTTTGATCCAGGATAATATTTTGGATTCTTGAAGAAATCATCAACTAATTCTTTTAACTCTCCACTTAAAATTATCATACCTACCATATTAGTAAATACAACAAGTCCAAGAGTTGCATCTAGAAATACTCCAGCATTTTCAAAAGAAACAAATCCACCTAATATTACCATACCACAAGCGATGAGACGAACTATTTTACCAACAGCTGTTCCAAATAAATACTCTCCTTGTTTTTCAGCGTAGAAAACAATAACTATTATAGTAGAAAGTACGAATAGGAATAAACTTATAGCTATAATAGCTGTTCCGATTTGACCAAATGCAGTATTGAATGCTCTTTCAACTCCGATATCTTGCATTTCAGGATTTTTGTAAAGATCAGTAACAAGTACTACCAATGCAGAGATTGTACATACAATGATAGTATCTGCTATAACTTCAAAAATACCCCACATTCCTTGTCTGCAAGGGTGGTCAGTAACTGCAGTTGCGTGTGCATATGGAGCTGATCCCATACCAGCTTCGTTTGAGTAGCATCCTCTAGCTGCGCCGGCACGAATAAGTGCTGAGATTCCAGCGCCTGCTGCTCCTCCAGCTATTGCCTTAGGATTAAACGCTCCACCAATAATTAATCCAAATGCTTCTGGAACTCTATCTATGTGCATAAAGATAACGATAAGACCTGCGACGATATAAATTGCTGCCATAATAGGAACCATTTTTTCTGTAACTTGTGCAATTCTCTTAATTCCTCCGTAAGCTACTAGTACAACTAAAACTGCAATTATAATAGCAGAAACTACTCTTGACATACCAAGTTGCTCAAGAGGCGCTGCAGCTGAAATCGTTTGTAAAGTTATGGATGGTAAAATTTCTATCATAAAGAAGAAAGATACTAAAAATCCCATCACTTTACCAAGTGTTCCGCCAATACCTTTTTTAAATGTATAAGCTGGTCCACCGACAAATTCTCCATCTTCGTTCTTTTCACGGTATTTAATACCAAGTACAATTTCACTAAATTTTGTAGCTTGTCCTATGATTGCTGCAATCCACATCCAAAAAACTGCCCCTGGACCTGCTGTAAAAATAATAGATGGTGCTACAACTATATTTGCTGCTCCAATTGAAGATGCAAGTGCTGCTGTTGCCGCCTGGAAAGGACTTACAGAACCTTCGCCACCTACATTTGAAGAAAACATCCTACCAAAAGTTTGCTTTAAGATAAATGGTAAATATCTAATTTGTACAAAACCAGTTCTAAAACAAATTAGAAGACCTCCACCTAGTAATACAATAAGAATCGGCCATCCCCAAAAAGCATTGGTTAATTTTACTATAAAATCGATAATACCCATAATGTATCTCCTTATGAAATTTTAATTACAAGGGAAGCTTAACTTCCCCTGTTATAACAAAGTTTAAAATAATTATTTAATTAGCAAAGAGTTGCATAAATAACTGCTTTAATTGTATGCATTCTGTTTTCAGCTTGGTCAAATACTAATGATTGTTTAGATTCAAATACTTCATCAGTAACTTCCATTTCCTCTAAGCCAAATTTTTCAAATATTTCGCGTCCAACTTTTGTCTTTGTATCGTGGAAAGATGGTAGGCAGTGTAAGAAAATAGCTTCTTCGTTTGCATTTTCCATAGCTTTCTTATTAATTTGATAATCTTTTAGAAGAGAAATTCTCTTTTCCCAAATTTCTGCAGGTTCTCCCATAGAAACCCAAATGTCAGTGTAAAGTACATCTGCATCTTTAGTTCCTTCATCTACATCAGATGTAAGTGTTATTGTACAGTGATGCTCAGCTGCAAGTTCTTTTGCCATTTTGACTAATCTTTCTTCAGGGAATAATTCTTCTGGTGCGCAAGCAACAAAGTTAACGCCAAGTTTTGCACAAACGATCATGAGTGAGTTCGCAACATTGTTTCTTGCATCTCCCATATAAACAAATTTTAATCCCTTTAAGTATCCAAAGTGTTCTTCAATTGTAAGCATATCTGCCAACATTTGAGTTGGGTGCCACTCGTCTGTTAAACCATTCCAAACTGGAACACCTGCATATTTTCCAAGTTCTTCAACAGTTTCTTGAGAGAATCCACGATATTCAATACCATCAAACATTCTTCCAAGTACTCTTGCAGTATCAGCTATAGATTCTTTGTGGCCCATTTGTGATCCTTGTGGATCAAGATAAGTAACTCCCATTCCTAGATCTGAACCAGCTACTTCGAATGAACATCTTGTTCTAGTAGAAGTTTTTTCAAATAAAAGTGCTATGTTTTTTCCTTCTAAGTATTTGTGAGGAACTCCTGCACGTTTCATAGATTTAAAATTTTTTGAAAGTTCAAGTAAGTAACGAATTTCTTCTGAACTAAAGTCAATTAATTTTAAAAAATTTCTACCTCTAAGATTTCTTGCCATAATATCACTCCTTAAAATTTTTTGGCCATTACTTATAAATATTATACCAAAATGAAAATTT
>JASBZH010000051.1 GCA_029983555.1 Peptoniphilus sp.
TTTGTAATGTGCAAAAAAGAATATGCAGATAAATTGGATAAGGGAGTATTTCCAGGTTCACTAGGTTCTATGCACTTAACTACAATGGCCGCTAAGTGTTGGCTATTTGAATATGCAAAGAGTGAAAAATTTAGAAGCATAATGAGACAAATTCCTGTAAATGCAAAACATCTTGCAAAAGAATTAGAAAATTATGGATTTAGAATAGTAAGTGGTGGAACAGATACTCATCTAGTTTTAGTCGATGTAAGAAACAAAAATATAACTGGAAAAGAATTTGATGATGCGCTAGACTATGTTGGAATAACAGTTAACAAAAACCAAATTCCATTTGATCCTAAGGGACCAAATGTCACAAGTGGAGTTAGAATTGGACTTACATCAGTTACTCAAAGAGGACTAAAGGAAAAAGAAATTTCAGAAATTGCAGAGATTATGAATGAAGTTGCTGAAAATGTAAACAACAAAGAAAAATTAGATGAACTTAAGATGAGAGCAGAAAAATTAATTGAAGATTTTCCATTATATAGTGATGAAGACTTAGAAGAAATAATGTAGGTGATTTTATGGCAGAACTAATTAGTAAATTAAATGGCATGGTTTGGTCCATGCCTCTGGTGCTTCTAGTTTTGTTTAGTGGTCTTTATTTTTCAATTAAAATGAAATTTCCACAGATTAGAAAAATGAAGACTATGATACATTCTAGTAAAGCAAAATCTGATTCTGGCAAAGGACTCAATCAATTACAATCATTTATATTAACTGCGGCAAGAACTGTTGGTGTTGGAAATATTGCCGGAATGGCAACTGGAATTCACTTTGGAGGACCAGGAGCTATATTTTGGCTATGGATTTTAGCTATAGTTGGTTCACCTATTGCCATGATTGAAGGAATAATGGCTCAAACTTATAAACTCGAAGTGAATGGAGAGTTTAAAGGTGGCCCATCATATTATATGCAAAATGGATTTGACAATAAAAAAGTCGGAAGAGCTTTTGCACTTTTTTATTCAGTGGTGGGCGTTTTTGCAGTAACTCTACTTATGCCAGGAGTACAAACCTATAACATTGCCAAGGGAATTAATTTAGCATTTGGCGTAGATATGATGGTAGTTGGAGCTGTATTTAGTATAATATTTGGCATAATTATAATAGGAGGACTAAAGAGAATAGGAAATGTTGCACAGAGAATTTCTCCTATTATGGCAATACTCTATTTTCTAATGTCTGTTGTAGTTATAATTTTTAATTTTGATAAATTTGGCCAAGCAATAGCATTAATATTTAAATCAGCTTTTGGTGCTGATGCAATATTTGGTGGTATAATGGGTCAAGCAGTAAGTTGGGGTATTAAAAGAGGCGTTTTTGCAAACGAAGTGGGAGTTGGATCTTCTGCAATAACTTCAGCAGCCGCAGATGTTAAGCATCCTGTTACTCAAGGTTATATTGGAGCGCTATCTGTATTTATGGGTACATTTTTTGTTTGTACTACTTCAGCTATCATGATAATTATAACAGATTCTTATAATGTAGTGGATAAATTAGGAAATACTGTTGTCGAATATCTGCCAGGAGTAGAATATGGAAATGCCTATGTAATAAATGCAGTAAATACTGTTTTTCCGGGAATTGGAGAAGCCTTTATTGCTATATCAGTTCTATGCTTTTCTTCAGTTGCACTGCTTGCATATTATCTATATGCAGAGAGCGACTTGATATTTTTAGTGGGAGAGAAGAAACTTCCTATTACTATTTTAAAAATTGTATTTGTAATTTCAGTATTTTTGGGAAGTATTTCATCTGTAAATACAGTTTGGGATATGGGAGACATGGCACATGGACTCATGGCTTGGATAAATGTATTCACTTTAATTTTAATAGGAAATAAAGCAGTAAAGATATATAAAGATTATGAAGAGCAAGAAAAACTCGGAAAGACTCCAACATTTGATCCTGATAAGTTGGGATTAAAGGACGTCTCTGATATTTGGAAAAAGTAATTTGAAAGGGGGCCTTTTATGGCTAAGATTCTCTATTCAAAAGATTATGTTGAAAAGAAAACTAAAGAATTAAACGATAAGATTATAAAGATTGGATTTTCACCAGTTATTTCTATTATAAGAATTGGCCAAAATGCTGGCAGCATCTCGTACGAAAAGGGAATAAATAAATCGGCAAAAAAACTTGGGGTTGAAGTGGATTTAAATGTTTATGATAAAGATGTATCTCAAGATGAGGTAATAGAAAAAATTAAAGAGCTAAATGAGGATGAAAGAGTTGGTGGAATTTTAATCTTTAGACCGCTTCCCGAAAAATTTTCAGAAGAGGAAATTTCACTTGCAATTGATCCAAAAAAAGATATCGACTGCATGAGTCCAATAAACATGGCAAAGGTGTATACAGGAGATGTCGATGGATTTATTCCACTTGCACCTAGAGCGTGCTACGAACTGTTAAAATATTATGATTATGAACTAAAGGGAAAAGATGCGGTCATAATTAACCATTCAAACGTTGTCGGCAAACCTCTTGCTATGATACTTTTAAAAGAGTGGATGACTGTTACGATTTGTCATATAAATACAGTTGATCTAAAAAAACACACAAAGAATGCCGATATAGTTTTTACAGCAATAGGCAAGGCAGAATTTTTTGATGAGAGCTACTTTAATGAAAATGCAACAGTAATAGACATAGGAACTTCAAGAAATAGTGAGGGAAAGCTTTGCGGAGATCTCGATGAAAAATCCGTTCATAAAAAAATAAAAGCTTATTCACCAGTTCCAGGTGGAATTGGCAGTATAACAAACTTACTTCTTTTGGAAAATGTAATAAATTATTATTTATAAAAAATTAAATTAAAAATTACTAGAAGTCTAATTTGTAAATGCGCAGGTTAGACTTTTTTTACTTTTTTAAAGTTTGATATAGTTTGACTTGCTATATTAAAAAAGTTACTGTAAAAGTTTTAATTTTTATAGATATGTTGTATAATGTGAGTCTGCGAGAAACTTTAAATTTTTAAAAGTGGTGATTTTTTGGAATTAGCTGAATTTAGTATATTGGGACTTGGACTTGCGATGGATGCCTTTGCTGCTTCAATATGTAAAGGCCTTTCTATGAAAAAAGATGTCTTAAAAAATGGACTTATCGTTGCATTATTTTTTGGATTTTTTCAGGCTCTAATGCCGATTATTGGATATCAAGTTGGAATTTTATTTGCAGAAAGTGTAAAAGCGATTGATCACTGGATTGCCTTTGTGCTCTTATCTGTAATTGGAATAAATATGATAAGAGAATCTAGAGACAAAACTTGCGATGTCGACAGTGGAGTTATGGATTTTAAAAGTTTATTTATGCTATCTATTGCAACTTCAATCGATGCTCTTGCCGTTGGAATTTCCTTTGCATTTTTAGACAAAAATATTTATTACGGATCTGCAACTATTGGAATAATTACATTTGTTATTTCATTTATAGGAGTAAAGATTGGCAGAAGGTTTGGTATTAAATTTAAAGACAAGGCGCAAATTGCTGGCGGAGTTGTATTGATACTTTTGGGAGTAAAAATACTTTTTGAACATTTGGGAATATTAATATAAAAAGAGACCTCATTGATCTTAAGTCAATGAGGTCTTTTAAGTTATTTTAGTATTCCGAATTCATATCCATTGTCTCTAAAATATTTTATAACTGATGAAAGTGAATCTGCCGTTAGCTGCTTATTAATAGCGTCATGGGATAATACTACTGCAATATTAGTGGATTTATTTTTATTTAAAGATTTATTTACATATTCCACTTGACCAGCTGTGGTAGTCGGTCTATCTGATTTCGGCTGAGCGTCACCTGTCAAAGTATTCCAGTCTATCCAATGAATGTTATTTTCTGCAAGCAAATTGTTTGACATTTCAATATTATTCCAGGACATTTTTCCACCTGGATATCTAAATACGCCAGAGTGGAAGGAATTTCCAAAAATTTCTTTTAATCTCTCGTTAGATTTATTTACCTCTTCTAAAATATTTGTAGCATTTGCATTTCTACCTGGATACAAAATAGAATAGTTGTGAGAGTATGAGTGGGTTGCTATAGCATTTCCATTTTTTAGCATCTCGCGCATAACTTCTTCGTGGTTTTTGTTTATTGACTTTCCAACTAAGAAAAATGTTGCTCTGGCATTTTCTCTTTTTAGAGTATCTAAAATTTGAGGCGTTATCTTTGTGTTGGGACCGTCGTCAAAAGTTAAAAATACTACTTTTTTATTTAAATCATTTGAGTCCTCTTGGATAAATCTTGAAATTGTCTCTGTGTCATAGGCATATTTGTCGACTTTTCGTAAATGATTTGATCCCTCTACAATATATTCGTCTTTTAATTTTCTCATTGGTTCCAAAATTTGATTTGAAAGTTCATCTGGACCATAAAATATTTGAATTGGCCTATCTTTGTGTGTGGCATTTGCGTAGTACCACATTAACGATGGAGAGTGACTTATATCCTTATTTTTATTAGCACAAGAGACAATTCTCGTGACAATAAAAATAATTATAAGTGCAAGTAGAGAAAGTGAAATTATTTGACGTTTTCTCTTTCTCTTCTTTGCACGCATTCTTCTTTTTCTTCTATCTTTAAGAGCCCTTTGGCTTCTGTAATCTTTATCTGTATTTTGCATATTATCCTCCACATAGGTAATATACAACAGTAAAGATCAAGTTTCAACAACAAAAGAGTTACAATATTGATAATTACATAGTTTTATTTATTAAATAAAGAATCTCTTCAAGGGTCATTTCATTATCTGGATTGATATTTTCGTCTATCAATCCGAAGCCTTTTGCAACTATATAGTAATTTTCGTAATCTTTTAAGCTTTTTTGATCTTTAAACACATCATCTTTAAATATGTCTTTAGCCTCAGTGAATTTATTTAAATTTTGATAGTACACGATCGCCTTTACTGCATCTTTTTCTAAAATATTTTTATCTTTAATCTTTTCCAAATTCTTAATTCCGTAGGACTCGCCAACTTGTTTTAAAACATCTGAATTATAATTTTCAAGAAGGTTTACAAATTCTTTGTAAGTTACCTTATCCTGTAAGTTTTTATTTACTATTCCAAAACCAGCATCTGTCATATAATTGATTATATCTTTGTCCTTAGCTTTGTTTAGGTCTTCGTATTTAATTTGGTCTTTAAAATTAACAATATTTTCGTTTTCATCTCTTAGAATTTTATCTTCTCCTATGACAGGATTGATAGAATTTACAGATCCATAGTAAAGTTTTGGACCTTCGTCAGTCATTTGATATTTTAGGCCAAAATCTTTTGATCCAAAGTAGATGTAGTTTGCCTCTTTTTCAGAGAAGTTTAGTTTTTCTTTATTAAATTCTACATCTGAAAAGTTTCTTGAAAAATAATTTATGTTCTTGTCGTAATTAACTTCTACGGTTATTCCATCTCCTATTACAGGTCTTGTGTAGACATATCGTGGAATGAAAACTTCGGCATAATCGTCATACATTGTAACTTCTGCTATTTTGAAATTTAAATCATTTGTATTCGTATAATCACGTGTTAGGTCGATTGCTATTTTTTTAACTTCAGCTTTACTTAATTTGCTCTTAGGTTTTGAGCTTTCATAATTAGAAAGTGTAATTAAATCGAGATTTTTAGCATTTAAAATAACATCAGCTTGAGACTCTCCCTTTACAAGCCTTATGTCATATGTGTAGACTTTGTCATAAGTGTAGGTTCCAAAACTCTTGACTTTGTAGTCGTCTCCGATTATTTCTTTGGCGATCTTTTTTGCTTCAGATTGAGGTGCAAGATTTTTTAAGCCTTGCAATTTTTTCTTTTCAACTTGACTTAGATTATCACTAGCCTCATCTTTGGCAGTTTCTTTTGCAGAATAGTAACTAATTTTATCTATCTTTTCTATTTCACCAGTCCTAGCATTTATATTTGGAATTTCTGTGAAATAAACTCTCTTAGAATTATCTTCATTAATTAAATAAGAAAGTTTTAAAGGAGACTCTTGAGTAAAAATTTCTTTTGCCTTAGCCAAACCAATCTTGTCGTCCTTTTTAAAGTTAGAATCTTCTACAAAAGAAATGGAATCACCATAATTTGAAATTGTGCTGATATTCGTAACTTTCTTTTCGTAAGGCGAGAAAGTAACTTGAATTTTTTGATCGACAAATACCACGTTATTTAGACTTCTCACATAAGTAAATATTTGGTTTCCAGTGTATCTGTCTATAGAATATTTTGAAAATGCAAATTTTTTATCAAAATTTTTAATCGCTTCGTTTAAAACTTTTAAAACTTCAACCTCAGCATCTTTTTTTGAGACATTTTCTTTTGTTTTTAAATTCTCATAATCCTTATTTTTGATGTTGGAGTAGTTTACTAAATCTCCATTTGAATTAATGCTAACATTGATGGAGCCAAGTTTATCGTCAGTCCACTCGTAATTTGTAATATAGCTATCTTTAGTTAATTTTTCTAAAAATTTATTGCCTGTGTAATTGTCAATTGGAACACGTGAAATATTAAAAAATTCGTAGTCGTTTGATATGTTAAAAATCTTTTTAATATTTTCAAGTTCACCCTTTACGCTATCTTCAGAAACATTTTTAGTTTCAGCATTATTAATGTTTTTATTCTCTTTAGCTAAGATAAAAGCAGGGTTTAATAAACTCATAGATAACACACTTGCAAGAACTAAGTTTTTATACTTTTTCATTAAATTTCTCCTTGATTTTCTTGTATTTATGAATGTTATTCTTTTCATATGTATATGTAAAAAAAGGGAAGCCTGAACTTCCCTTTGTATATTAGATTTCAGAGCTTTCTTTATTTTCGCTGTTAAGTGCAGAAACAAGAACGTCAGGATCGATTCCGTGTACCATAGCTGCTTCTTCAAGAGATTCCATTTGAGAAGAAGGGCACATTATACATCCCATTCCAAAGCTCATTAATGTTCCAATTGATTCAGGTTTTTTTGAAAGTATTTCGCCTATAAGCATTTCTTTTTTAACTTCCATCTAAAACACCTCCCTATTTTAATATGTACCCCATAGGGGTAGTTTAAAACCAATATCAATTATAAATAAAACTTGAATAGTTGTTAAAACTGTTGTCTGTATTTAGAGATCCAAGTGCTATTTCAAATTTTTGATTTGGTTCAAATCCATTATCTTTTAAAACTTTTGAAATGTCAATTTCTCCTTCATAATCTATTACTTCTACTTTTTCTCCTTGAGTAATTCTAATTTTTGGAGTGTAGATAAATTTTCCAACATACTTTGGAGAATTAGGAGTTACTTCAACTATGTTATCAGCTTTAATATATTCCAACTTTCCAGATACTTGACCAGTAGTTGTACCCATGACATTTGATGAAATATTTTTAAAGAAATCGTCAATAGTTAATTTTGGATTTTCAGAAAGTTTTAAATTTTGATTTTTGTTGCCAGTTGCATAACTTGTAATTTTAATAATTTCTTGATTATTTACAATTGGTTTAGGATCAAGCTTTTCTGATTTAATTATTACATTAGAATTTTCTTCGTCAAAATCAACGTAAAATCCAATTACTCTTCCTAGTTCTCTAAGTTTAAAATAATTGTGTCCGTCAATTGTATAAGACGTAAAATTAACTTCATTGTCGTCAACTAAAACTTTGTGATTTGATTTTACTGGGTCACTATCTGTATTTTCAACAGGTTTTAAGTCGTCTTCTAATATAACATAGTCTCCGCCTCTTTCTATTTTAACGGCGCGCCTATCCTCGTCATATTCTACACCAAATTCGGTTTTAGTTCCATCTAAAAGTGCAGCAATATCTCTCAACTTAAAATAATTATTGTCGTTAATGCTGTACCCCTTAATTTCTTGTTTGACATCATCAAAAATTATATCTTGATTTGAAACTTTTGCTCCAGCAAAAACTGAAGTGCTGCTTAAAAGCGCAAGTGATGTTGCCAAAACAGGTATTAATTTTTTCATACTTCCTCCTTCGTATAATAATGTTGTAGTTTAAAAAAACTACATTTTCTTTTCTATCC
>JASBZH010000052.1 GCA_029983555.1 Peptoniphilus sp.
TAAGAATTTAATATTCATAAAGTTATAATATTATACTTTCTTAACATATAAAATTTTGTTCTTAAATTATACGTTTAATATAAAAAATACTTCTTTCTGTTTTGTCCAATAGTTATGGTTCATGACATAAAGAAGTATTTTTATACTTTAAAATTTATTTTCTCAAAATTTAATTTAAAGAAAATTGCAACAAAAAAGGTGAGCACAAAGCCCACCTTAATTTTTTATTTTGTTCCAATATCTTTTCTATAATATGCTCCGTCAAAATGAATTTTTTCTACATTTTCGTAAGCCTTTTCTCTAGCTTCTTTTAAAGTTTTTCCCAACGCAGTTACTGATAAAACTCTTCCTCCATTTGTCAAAAGTTCTTTATCAAGTTTAGTTCCGTTGTGGAAAATTATAATATCTTCGTCAGTATCTTCAATTCCTTCTATTACTTTGCCCTTTTCATAAGAAGCTGGATATCCTCCTGAGCACATTATAACTGTAAGACAATAGTCATCTTTCCAAACTATGTCTTCTTCTTTTAATTCTCCATCAACCGTTTTATTTAAAAGTTCAAATAAATCGCTATCTAGCCTTGGCATGAGCACTTCTGTCTCAGGATCTCCAAATCGAACATTAAATTCTAACACCTTAGGTTTGTCATCTTCAATCATAAAACCAATAAATAGAATCCCAGAATAATTTAAATTTTCTTTGTCAAATCCCTCTTCAATCTTATCGCAAACTTCTCTTAAATTTTTAGCTAGCTCATCTGATGCTTTAACTGGAGAATATGTGCCAACACCACCTGTGTTTGGTCCCTTATCTCCATCATAAATTTGCTTGTGATCTTTTGCCCTTTCAAGAGGATATAATTTGTTATTTGAAACTAAGCAAAGAAGTGATGCTTCTTCACCTGTCAAAAATTCTTCTATTACAACTTTGTCGCCTTCAGATCCAAATACTCTCTCTTTAAAAATTTTATCTAGTGCATCTACTGCTTCTTCTTTATTTTCGCAAATCAAAACGCCTTTTCCAAGGCAAAGTCCATCCGCCTTTACTACTAGTGGATAGCTGAATTTATCCAAACTGTTAATAGCTTTATCATAGTCAGTAAAGCTCAAATATTTTGCAGTTGGTATATTATATTTTTCTAGAAAAATTTTTGTAAATTCTTTTGATTTTTCAAACTTGGCACACTCTTTATTTGGTCCAAAAATCTTTAACCCATTTTCTCTAAATTTATCGACGATTCCCATGCAAAGCGGATCTTCTGGTCCAACTACTGTAAAGTCAATCTTCTCTTTTAATGCGAATTTCAAAAGGCCTTCAATATCTGATGGATCGATGTCTACATTCTCACAAAAGGAACTAGTTCCACCATTTCCCTTTGCCAAATAAATTTTATCCACAGATGGACTCTCGTTTAATTTCCAAGCAAGAGCGTGTTCCCTTCCGCCATTTCCTATTACAAGTACCTTCAAATTATCCTCCTAGTGTCTAAAATGTCTAATGTGAGTAAATACTACGCACATATCATGTTCATTTGCGTATTCAATTACTTCTTGATCTTTTACAGATCCACCTGGTTGAACTATTACATCAATTCCAGCTTCATTTAAAAGCTTTATAGTATCTCTAAAGAAAAATCCATCAGATGCAAGTACAGCCCCTTTTGCCTTTTCCGCTGCTCTTTCAATGGCCTCTTCTACTGCCCAAGATCTCTTAGTTTCCCCTTGACCTATAGCAAGTGTTCCGCCATCTTTTGCTATCACAACAGAATTTGATGCTGAAGCTTTTACTGCAGTAAATGCGAATTTTAATTGACTTAATTCTTCTTCAGTTGGTTTTCTATTTGTCACAAATTCGAGACTATTTTCATTCCAGATTACATCATCATCTTCTTGGATTATAATTCCATTTAGAACTTGTTTATATCTCTTTGTGCGATTATATAATTCGTCAAAATCTTTAATTTCAATTAATCTTATGTTTTTCTTTTTTGTCAAAATTTCGAAAGCTTCTTTAGAAAATCCTGGAGCTGCTACAATTTCCAAAAATATTTTAGAAAGCATATTTGCAGTTTTTTCGTCGACTTCTCTATTTAGTGCAATTATACCTCCAAAAATGGATTCATCGTCACACTCATAGGCTTTTCTAAATGCTTCTGATATAGTATCAGCTGTTCCTATTCCACAAGGATTAGTGTGCTTAACGGCAATTGCTGCAGGTTCTGTAAAGTTAATAACTGCATTTATTGCTCCGTACATGTCATTTAAATTGTTATATGAAATTTGTTTTCCATGTAATTTTTCATATTTTACATAATTTTTTATATCGCTATCTTCATAAAATGCTGCTTTTTGGTGAGGATTTTCGCCGTATCTAAGCTCTTCTATAAGCTTGTAGCTTTTGTTTAAGTACTCTGGGAATTGAATTTCTTCAATATCATTAAAATAATTTGAAATAAGTGAGTCGTAATGAGCAGTGTAAGAAAATGCCTTTCTAGCTAAACTTTGCTTAAAGTCAGCAGTTTCAGAATCAAGATTTTTTAAAACTTCATTGTAATCACTTGGGTCTGTTACTATATAAACATCTCTATAATTTTTTGCAGCTGCCCTTATCATAGAAGGACCGCCTATATCTATGTTTTCGATCATTGTATTGTGATCTGAATTTTTCTTTAACTGTTCTTCAAAGGGATAGAGATTATTTACAACCATGTCTATTGGAGTAATATCTTGCTCCTTTAGTGTTTCCATGTGGTTTTCATTGTCACGTCTTGCCAAAATTCCACCATGAATTTTTGGGTTTAACGTTTTTACTCTTCCATCTAAAATTTCTGGAAAATTTGTAACTTTATCCACACTAATTACATCAATTCCATTTTCTTTTAATAGATTAAATGTACCTCCTGTGGAAATAATTTCCCAATTTCTTTTTGCCAATTCTTTGGCAAATTCTACAATTCCTGTTTTGTCAAAAACTGAAATTAAAGCTCTCATTTTATTCTCCAATCATAACTTTTCCATTTACAACTTTTAATTTATCATCACAAAAATATTTTACAGATTTAACTAATATCTTGTGTTCAATTTCCAAAACTCTCTTTTGCAACTCTTCGGCATCGCTATCTAATACGAGAAGAGCCTCTTGCATAATTATTGGACCTTCGTCTGCAAATTCGTTAACAAAGTGTGTTGTAGCTCCAGAATATTTTACACCCTTTTTTATAACTGCATCGTGAACTCTCATTCCATAAAATCCACTTCCACAAAAAGCAGGAATTAAAGAAGGATGTATATTTATTATCTTGTTTTCATACTCTCTAATTAAAGATTTTGGCAGAATTTTTAAATATCCTGCCAAAACTATTAAATCTATATTATTTTCTTTTAAAGTTTTTAATAAAACTTCGTTATCTTTAATCACGAATGTGTCAATGTTGTTCTTTTCTGCGCGCACTAATCCATATGCATCTTTTCTATTTGAAATTACAATTTTAATCTTTCCATTAAAATCTTTTTCATTGTCAATAAGTGCTTGTAAATTAGTTCCGCCTCCAGAAATTAAAACGGCAATATTTTTAGATTGTAAGCTCAATTTTTTCGTCTCCAGATTTAATTTGTCCAAGTTCATATAATTTTAAATCAGTCTTTTCAAAAAACTTCTCTACTTTTTCCTTGTCATTTTCTGAAACTACAAAAACAAGTCCAACGCCCATATTAAATGTCGCGTACATGTCTTCATCTTTTAAGCTAGCCCATTCTTTTAGAAGTTTGAAAATTTCAGGTGTTTCTATAACTGATGCGTCAATTTCTGCGCAAAGTCCATCAGGAATCATTCTAGGGACATTTTCATAGAATCCTCCACCTGTTATGTGACTCATTCCCTTGATGTCAACTTCTTTTAAAAGCTCTAGAATTTCTTTTACATAAATTTTAGTAGGTTTTAAAAGTTCTTCACCAAGAGTTATGTCTAGATTTCCGTATTTCTGATTTAAATCAAGTTCTGCAACGTCAAATACTATTTTTCTAACAAGCGAATATCCATTTGAATGAATTCCATTAGAAGATAATCCATATACAATATCTCCTTTAGAAATTTTTGAACCGTCGATTATTTTATCTTTATCGACAATCCCAACGCAAAATCCAGCCATGTCATACTGTTCTTCTTGATAAACTCCAGGCATTTCAGCAGTTTCTCCGCCAATTAGTGAAGCTCCACTTTGGATACAGCCTTCTGCAACTCCTTCGACTATCTTGGACATCTTTTCTGGAACTAATTTCCCAGTAGCGATGTAATCCAAGAAGAAAAGAGGTTTTGCACCTTGACACAAAATATCGTTGGCACACATTGCAACACAGTCTATTCCGACAGTGTCGTGTTTATCTAACATGTGAGCCAATATAACTTTTGTTCCAACTCCGTCCGTTCCACTTACAAGAACTGGATTTTTCATTTTTTCTAAATCTAAATTAAATAATCCAGAAAATCCACCGATTGATGAAATGACATCTTTGGATTGAGTCTTCTTAACTATATCTTTAATTAAATCTACTTCTCTTTGACCAGCATCAACATCTACGCCTGCATCTTTATAATTTATTGCCATCTGTAACTCCTCGTGGATTATCCTTCGTATTTATATTCTGTGTTTTTAACTTTTTCTGCCATCTCTTGTCTATTTTTATCTAATTTTTCTTTTAAAGAATCATCAGATATAGCCATCATTTCTACTGCCAAAATTGCTGCGTTCTCTGATCCATTAATTGCAACAGTTGCAACAGGAACTCCGCTAGGCATTTGAACAGTTGAAAGAAGTGAATCTAATCCATCAAGAGTTGAACTTTTAACAGGTATTCCAATTACAGGTTTTGTAGTTAGAGCAGCAATAACTCCGCCTAAATGAGCTGCTTTTCCAGCTATGGAAATAAATACTGCAGTATCTTTATCTGCTTCTTTTACATATTCCATTAATTCTTGATGAGCTCTGTGAGCTGAGATGACTTTAGCTTCATATTCAACGCCAAAATCCATTAATTTTTTTACTACTTTATCTGCAACTTCTCTATCTGAGATAGATCCCATAATAATTGAAACTCTCATTTTAACCTCCAATTAAAGACCAAGATATTTAGAAACTTCAAGTGGTTTTACATATTCTCCATCTTTATAAGCTCTCATATTTCCGCCACTTACTTCGTCAATTAAAACAATTTCATCTGAACCTTCAAGTTTTCCATATTCAAACTTAATATCATAAAGTTCAAGACCGTATTTAGCAAGTTCATCTTTAACGATTGTTGAAATTTTCCTGTTAAGTTCAACAATTTTATCATATTCTTCTGGTTTTAAAATATTTAGTACATCAAGACCTTCTTTAGTGATAAGTGGGTCATCGTGTGCGTCATCTTTTAGAGTTACTTCTGTATAAAGAGGAAGCTCTTGTCCTTCTTCAGCATATAGACCATATCTTTTTATAAATGATCCAACAGCTTTAAATCTAGTAATTACTTCTAGACCTTTTCCAAAAACAGTTGCTTTTTTAACTTCCATAATATTTTCTTCTAAATCTGAGGAAACGTAGTGAGTCTTAATTCCTTGTTCAATAATTTTTTCAAAGAAAAATTTTGAAACTTTTAAGCCTTCATGTCCTGCTCCTTCGATGCTGCCAGCAACTTCATTTCCACCAGTGTCAAATACACCGTCAGTTCCTGTCATATCATCTTTAAACTTTAAAAAAGTTCTACCATCTTCTTGTAATACATCTTTTGTCTTTCCACTATAAATAGTTTCCATATTTTCCCCCTAAATTCCAAAAATAAAGCCCAGAGAGGCAGGTATGCGAAACCTACCCCTCTGGGCTTTTCTCCCTCAGGTGTAATACTTAAAAAGTATCAGCGCCGCTCGGTCCTTTCTATACAGACGGATCCCTAGGCACACTTTCGCTCATGTATCTGAGCAACTTTCTTTCAATCAAATCTTATCAATTTATTAATTCTTTGTCAATTACTTTTGCCTTTAATAATTCAATAAAATTATAATTTGACCAAAATTTTTTCTAAATTTTACTTTTTAAATATATGCATTAACTTTTCAAATATACTTTCTTTTTTAACTTCTTTATCTTTAACTTCTTCTTTTATTTCTCTAAAAATCTTCTGTCTCTTCTTTTCTCCTGCTTCTTTTAAGAAATACTCTTGAGATGCAAATTTCCCTTCAGTTTTTATTTTTTTATATTCGCCATTTGCATCTACAATTCTTCCAGCAACATTGTCTTTAAGTTGAGAGTTCATATAATCTATAACTTTTTCTTTTATTTCGCTATCTAAAATAGGAACTGCAATTTCAACTCTCTTTTCAGTATTTCTAGTCATGAGATCTGCAGATGAAATATAAACTTTTTCATAATCTTTTCCAAAAACATAAACTCTAGGGTGTTCCAAAAATCTTCCCACGATTGATCTAATTGTAATCTGTTTACAATCCTTTTTGTCCTTTGGAACAAGACAAGTAATACCTCTTACAATTAAATCTACCTTTACACCCTTTTTAGAAGCCTCAACAAGCTTTTCTATAAAGCCCTTGTCAGTTAGAGAATTGAATTTGCAAAAGATATATCCCTCTTCTCCTTTTTTAATCTCCTCATCCATTAATTTTAAGAATCCAGTCTTTAAAGATGTTGGAGATTGAAGAAGATGCATATACTTTCCATTTAAATTTCCAATAGACATGTTCTTAAAAAAGTCAGTTGCATCTAAACCAATTTCATTATTTGCTGTAATTAAAGAAAAGTCTGTATAAAGTTTTGCAGTCTTCTCATTATAATTTCCTGTTCCAATTTGTGTTATATAATTTAAATTTCCACTTCTAGAATCTCTAAAAGTAATTAAGCATATCTTTGAGTGAACTTTTAGTTTAGAAAAACCATAAATTATATTGCAACCTTCTTCATAAAGTATATTGGCGTAATTTATATTTGACTCCTCATCAAATCTTGCCTTTAACTCCATAAATACAGTGACCTCTTTGCCATTTTGTGCTGCCTGGCAAAGATATTTAACAACTTGTGAGTTCTTAGCAAGTCTATAGATAGTTATCTTAATAGATTTGCACTCAGGATCATTTGCAGCTTCTTTTAAAAGTGCTAAAAAAGTGACCATGCTTTCATATGGATAAGATAAAAGCATATCCTTATCTCTGATACTTTTGATCACACTATAAAGTTCGTCTTTGGGATTATACTGTACCAAATCTTCATACAGCACACTTTTTTTAATTGCCTGTGGAATCTCATCAACTAAGTCAAAAACATAACCCATGTTTAGTGGTGAATTTAATGGAAAATATGATTTTTTCTCTAGATTTAATTTCTTTAACAAAAACTTTAACGAATCGTCAGATAATTTTCCAAAAGTCTCAAGCCTTACTATGTCGAGTCTCTTCCTCTTTTTAAGAATTGTCTTCATATAGTCTTGATAGTCGTCAAACTCTTCCCAAGTATCCCTATCATCAGTAAAGTCTGTATTTCTTGTGACCTTGATTACATTTTTAGATAGAACTTTATAATCTTTAAAAATATTTTCAGTCTGATTTAAAATTACATCTTCCATTAAAATATAATCCAAATGATCGCCATTTAAAACTAAATATTTTGGATAAGTAAATCTAACTGGAACTATGCCATAAACTTTTTCTCCATCTTTTTCTAAATGGGCAAAAATATATAATTTATTATTTTCCAAAAATGGAAATGGATGATTTAAATCAACAATCTGAGGTGAAACAAGTTGATCAATTTTTTCCATATAAAAATCGAGCACTTCTTTTTTTTGATTGTCATTTAATTCTTTGTATTTTAACTGCTTGATGTTGAAATCTTCAAGTTCTTTTGATACAGATTTATAAATATCATCTTTTTCTTTATAGATTCTTGGCAACATTTCAAGAACTGCATCTATTTGTTCTGATGCATTCATGCCAGTCTTGTTGTCTATTACTTCCTTTTTTAAAAGTGAAAGGTCGTGAAGTGATCCAATTCTCACCATAAAAAATTCG
>JASBZH010000053.1 GCA_029983555.1 Peptoniphilus sp.
AAAATAAGAAAACCGAATCAGTCGACTCGGTTTTACAAAAGGAAATTAATTAAAAAAAGTGTATTAAATAATCTGTTACTATTTTAGCATAATAAAATAATGAAAACAAGCATTAAATAAATAAACTTTTTTATTGAGGTGTAAAAGTTTAAAATTAAAAGATGAAAGAATATACTCAGAGGGATTTAAATAAATCATATAAGTCTTACTGTGAAATTATTATGGATTAAAAAGGATATTGTGAAAAATTAAAGTTTCGTCACTAACATTATGATAGGAATGTTGTGTGTCAGCTTTAAACCTTATACTTTCACCATTTTTTAAATTAAAAGAATTTTTTCCAATTATTAATTCTAACTCACCATTAAAAACTGTAATAAATTCAATTGTGCCGTGCATATGTTTATCCGAAGTCCAGCTGTATCCAGGATGAACTTGAATGTAATAAGTGCTAAATCTTTGTTTTTCGTTTCCAGGAAATATTACAAAGTTTTTTAGGTTTTCATTATCTTCTGTAATGGGGTCAATCTCAGATAACCTCACTATTTCATATGGAGAGCGTGGCTGTGATACTAGACTATTAAAAGGAACCATTAAACCATTTGCGATTTTCCAAAGTGTGGATAAAGATGGATTTGCACTCCCTTTTTCAATTTGGGCTAACATAGATTTGCTAACATTACTTATTTTAGAAAGGTCATCTAGGCTCAAATTTTTTTCTTGTCTAATTCTTTTAATATTTTGCGAAACGATTATATTTATTTTATCCAATTTGAAACTCCTCTTGACAATATATTGGTATAAAACGTACAATTATATTGTACAGTATTATAATATTTTTGAGATTTTCATTATATCTTATCTTTTTTGTATTTTCAATTTCTTCAATACATTATGTGTTAAAAAATAAATAATGTATTTTAAATTGAAATATAGTGCAATTAATTTGGAAAAGGAGGAGTGATTATGGGAAGATTGAACTTAGATATTTTGCATGATCGAAGAGGAACAGATTGCGTTAAGTGGGATCATAAAGATTTTGTAGATAATAGAGTATCAGAAACTGCATTACCTTTATGGCTTTCAGACATGGAATTTAAAATAGCAGAAGAAATACAAAAAGCTTTAATAGAACGTATAGAAAAAGGGTTCCTTGGACATTCAATGCCTGGAGATAGTTATTTTAAAGCTATACAAGGTTGGTATAAACGTCGATTCAATTGGGATATAGATAAAGATTCTATTTTTTATTCTCCTGGTGCTCTACCAGCTCTTGGATTTGTAATAAGAGGATTTACAAAGGAAGGCGAAGGAGTTATCATTCAAGAACCAGTATTTTACCCTTTCGCTGAATTGATTAAAGGCAATAATAGAAAAGTGGTAAATAATCAGTTAATTAATGATAATGAAAACTATCGTATAGACTTCGATGATCTTGAACTTAAAGTAAAAGATCCAAATAATACTATGATGATTTTGTGCACACCACATAATCCTGTGGGAAGAGTTTGGACTGAAGAGGAGCTCAAAAAAGTAGTCAAACTTTGTCGTGGAAATGATGTGTTAATTTTTTCTGATGAACTGCACTGTGACGCTACACGCTCAGGAGTTACACATATACCTACCATGACTATTACCGATTACAATAGGATTATTACAGCGGTGGCATTGGGAAAGACATTTAATGTTGGTGGCGTTCCTATTTCACAAATTATTATAAATGATGAAGAATTAAGAAAAGTGTGGCGCAGTGAAACTAGACTTAAACATTATATTGCATTTGCACCACCTCTGGATATGGTACTTACAGAAACAGCGTATAACAAATGTGATTATTGGGTTGACGAAGTTATGGAATATGTAGAGGATAATTTTGATTTTTTAGTCGAGTATCTTGATAAGCATTTGCCAAAAACAAAATATAAAAAACCTGAGGGAACATTTTTAGCATGGATAAATTTTGGGGCATATGTGGACTGTGAAGAACTATTTGAATTATTAATTACTAAATATGATGTGTTAATTGAAGATGGGCGTACTTTTGGAAAATCTGGTACTGGATATTTTAGAATGACGGTTGCATGTCCAAGGAGTTTTTTAAAAGAAGGATTAGATAGAATTGTATCTGCAATTAATGAACTGACTGATAATTAATAAAAATTTAAGTTATACCTCAAGATAAATTAAAATATTTTATAATAAATTGAAACATTAATTTGAAAAATACGAAGTGTAGTATTGTCTACACTTCGTATTTTTTTAAGATTATAATTTGATTTTGGAAGTTTAAATAAATATAAAAAAATATAAAATATTTTAGCAGAAGTATTGCAAGAGTGCTAAAAATAATGTATAATAATGATAGTCAAAGAACGTCAAAGAAATTGACAGACTAAACCAGTGAGGAGGAAATTATTTGAAATACAAAGATTATTATGAAATCTTAGGCGTGAGTAAAGATGCCGATGAAAAGGAGATTAAGAGCGCATACAGAAAGCTCGCCAAAAAATATCATCCCGATTTAAACAAGGACGATGACAAAGCAGCTGAAAAATTTAAAGAAGTCTCCGAAGCCTATGAAGTTTTATCAGATAAAGACAAGAGAAAAAAGTATGACACTTTTGGCTCAAATTACGACTTCAGTTCTGGCTATGACTTTGACCCTTCTCAATATGGTTATACTTACCAGACAGGAGGAAACGGAGCAGATTTCTCTGACTTTTTTGAAACAATATTTGGTTCATCTCGTGGCGGTGGCGCCGGGGGATTTAATATAGATGATATCTTCTCTGGATTTTCCGGTGGAGGAAGGACTAGATCAAAACCAAGAAGGACAAAGTTCGAATCTGAACTTTCAATTTCAATAAAGGAAGCTTATGAAGGCTGCGAAAAAGATGTGAGCTTAAGCTATGGCGGCGAGGTTTACAATATTACAGTAAAAGTGCCAAGGGGCATTACTCGTGGCAAGAAAATTAAAGTAAATGGCAAAAAGTTTGGAATATCAGGAGACATAATGTTTAAGATAAAAATAAGAGATGAAAAAAACTTGGCTCTCGATGGACTAGATGTGCTAATTACAGAAAATATCTACCCATGGACTGCGGCTCTTGGCGGCACAAAGATGATTGATACTCTTGATGGAAAATTAAAGCTAAAAGTTCCAAAAAACTTTGTAGGCGGAAATAAGATGAGAATTCCTTCAAGAGGTTTTAGAGATTTAAAAAATAATGTTGGAGATTTGTATGTGAAATTCAACATTGTAAATCCGAAAAATTTAACTAAAAAACAATTAGATTTATATAAAGAGCTCGAAAAATTGAGCTAAAGAGGTGTTAATATGAATTTTGATAAATTTACTCAAAAATCACTAGAGGCAGTGCAAGGTGCATACAACACTGCCAAAGAGTATGGAAACCCTGAGGTTAAAGAAATTCACGTAAATTATGCACTTTTAAATGACAGCGATGGACTTATCCCCAGAGTTTTAACTTATATGGATAAAAATCCAGAAATGATAAAGGCGGATGTCTTAAAAGTAATTGAAAGACTTCCAAAGCAATCTGGCTCAAATTTATATGCTGATGAGTCTTATAGAAAAGTTTTTAAGAAAGCTGAAGAGTATAAAGAAAAACTTGGCGACGACTATCTATCAGTTGAACATATTTATTTGGGAATAATTGCAACTAAGGGAACTGATTCTGCTTCTGTTTTTAACAGATTTTCTATAGACATTGATTCATTTTTAAAATCACTTCAAAAGATTAGGGGAAATCAACATGTAACTACAGATAATCCTGAAGGAACATACGATGCCCTTAAAAAGTACGGTGAAGATTTGACTGAACTTGCAAGAGATGGAAAGCTCGATCCAGTCATTGGCCGTGATGAAGAAGTTAGAAATGTAATTAGAATTCTTTCTAGAAGGACAAAAAACAATCCAGTTTTAATTGGACCTCCTGGAGTTGGTAAAACTGCAATTGCAGGTGGACTTGCTCAAAGAATTGTATCAGAAGATGTGCCTGATGGACTTAAAAATAAAACTGTATTTTCACTCGATATGGGTGCATTAGTTGCCGGAGCAAAATACAGGGGAGAATTTGAAGAGAGATTAAAGGCTGTATTAAATGAAATTAAAAAATCAGAAGGCGACATAATTCTTTTCATAGACGAGATTCACAATATTGTTGGAGCAGGTAAAACTGATGGAGCAATGGATGCATCCAACCTTTTAAAACCAATGCTTGCTCGTGGAGAACTTCACGCAATTGGTGCTACTACTCTCGATGAATACAGAAAATATATTGAAAAAGATCCAGCACTTGAAAGAAGATTTCAAAAAGTTTTAGTTGCGGAGCCAACTGTTGAAGATACAATTGCAATTTTGCGAGGACTTAAGGACAAATATGAAATCTACCACGGAATTAGAATTTCTGACTCAGCAGTTATAGCTGCGGCAACTCTATCTGATAGATATATAACTGATAGGTTCTTGCCAGATAAGGCAATAGATTTGATGGATGAGTCCTGCGCAATGCTTAGAACAGAAATAGATTCAATGCCAACTGAAATTGACGAAGTAAGAAGAAAAATCTTACAACTTGAAATCGAAAACGAAGCGCTGAAAAAAGAAACTGATGACGCAAGTAAAGAGAGACTTGAAAAACTTCAACAAGAACTTTCAGAAGAAAAATCTGAATTTGACAGATTAAAATCAAAATGGGAAACTGAAAAGAAAGGTCTAGACTCTCTAAAGGACATCAAAAAAGAGATTGAAGATGTAAATCACGAGATTGAAGAGGCAGAAAGAAATTATAACCTTGAAAAACTTTCAGAATTAAAATATGGAACTCTTCCAAAATTAAAAGAAGAGCTTGCAGAAAAAGAAAAAGGTGTAAAGAATGGCTCTTCAATGGTAAAAGAAGAAGTTACAGAAGATGAAATTGCCTACGTAGTGAGCCGCTGGACAGGAATTCCAGTTGAAAAATTAAATGAAACTGAAAGAGATAAACTTTTAAATCTTGAAGATATTTTGCACAAGAGAGTTGTCGGACAAGACGAGGCAATTGAAGTTGTATCTGATGCAGTATTAAGAGCAAGAGCTGGACTTAAGGATCAAAATAAACCTATTGGTTCATTTATTTTCTTGGGACCAACTGGTGTTGGAAAAACTGAAACTGCAAAATCACTTACAGAAGCTCTTTTTGACGATGAGAGAAATATGATAAGAATTGACATGTCTGAATATATGGAAAAACACAGTGTGTCAAGACTTGTGGGTTCTCCTCCAGGATATGTAGGTTATGATGAAGGCGGACAGCTTACTGAGGCAGTAAGAAGAAAACCGTATAGCGTAATACTATTTGATGAAATTGAAAAGGCTCACCCAGATGTGTTTAACATCTTGCTTCAAGTTTTAGACGACGGAAGACTTACAGACAACCAAGGAAGAACTGTTGACTTTAAAAATACAGTTATAATTATGACATCAAATATAGGATCAAATTACTTGATTGACGGAATTAGTGAAGATGGACAGATACTTGACTCTGCTAGGGAATCTGTAATGAATGATTTGCGAATGGCCTTTAGACCAGAGTTTTTAAATAGGGTTGACGAAACTGTGCTATTTAAACCACTTGGCAAGGAAGAAATCTACGAAATAATCAAGCAAAGTGTAAGAGAAGTAGAGGCAAAACTTTCAGATAGAAATATCAAAATTGAAATTACAGACTCTGCCCTTGAGTTTATATTAGAATCTTCATTTAGCGCACAATATGGCGCTCGTCCAGTTAAGAGATTTATCGCTCACAGCTTAGAGACTGATATTTCTAAGATGATAATTAAAGGCGACATAATAGATGGAGACACAATAGAGGTTGACAGCGTGGCAGGAAATTTAACAGTTACTAAAAAGTAAAATAAATTTATGCTTGCAGACTATTAGTTTGCAGGCATTTTTTTATAAACAGCTTTCTTATATTAAAAAAGTATTAAGAAATTGTTAAGATTAGGAAATGTTCACGATTTTTTCACACAATGAGGGTATTATAAAAAATAGTTAGCCACATTGACTAATAAAATGGAAACAAATATAGGAGGATATAATGAAATTATACTCAAAAAAATATTTAGCAATGTTACTTGCAGGAGTTATGGTGACATCAATGCCAGTTGCCGCTTTTGCAGGAGAAAATGAAAATAATAAACCTACTGAATCTAATAATAAAGTAGAAGAACCAAAAGATAACAATAAAAACAAAACTAGCAATAACGAAGAAAAAAATAAAGATGGAAATAACTCTAAACCAGAAGAAAATGAAGACAAAAACAAAGACAAAGAAGATAAGTACGAAAAAGAGTTAGAAGACAAAAAAGAAGATGCAAAAGATGAAGTAGATGATTTAAAAAACCTTTCAAGATATGAAAGAGATAGAATAAAAAATAAAATTGACAGAGCAGGTAGTGAATCTGAAGTTGAGAGCATACTAAGAGATGCAAAATATGATAATGACGATAACAGAAAAGGCGATATATCTAAAAGAGATTTAGACATCACAAAATTAAAATATGATGGAAAAAGAGTTACAGGAAAAACTCTTAAGAGAGCAGAAATTCATGTCTCTATAGACAATGGAAGATTTAAATATGAAACAACTGCTGATTCTGACGGCGAATTTGACTTTAAACTAGATCTTAAAAAAGGTGAAAAGGCAGAAATTCGTGCAGAAAAAGATGATGTTACAGGAAATTCTGAAACAATTAGATATAATAACTTTGATGGAAACGAAGTGAAAGTAACTAATTTGGAAATATCTGGTCGCAAATTATCTGGACACATTAGAGATCACAAGTGGGAAGACGTAAAAATCTATCTAAACGGAAAATATTTAGCAACAGCTAGAACTGACAAAGATGGAGATTTTTCAGTTACACTTGATGAAAGACTTTCTAGTAGAGATTTAGATGACCTTACTTTCTATATAGAAAAATCTACAAATGTAGAAAATAAAGACTTAAAAATAACTAGAGCAATTGAAGGCGAAAAGCTAGTTATGGGTACAACTAAAGGTCTTGAAGAAGTAAGAGTCCTATCTGGAGGTAAAGAGCTAGGAAAAGGAAAAGCAGTTAGAACTGGTGACTTTACAGTTTATTTAGACAGAGCTCTAACATCTGGAGAAAAACTTACACTTGAATCTAAAGATGAAGACGGAAAAGTTTCTAAAATAGACTTCACTGTATCTAAAAAATCTGTATCTGAAAAGAAACTTTCATATATAGATGGATATCCAGATGGAACATTTAAACCAAGTGCAAATATGACAAGAGCAGAAGCAACAAAGATGATTGCAGTTTTAGTTAACGATGGATCAAACTTTGGAACTTCAAAAACTACTAAATTTAAAGATGCAAATGACGATTGGTATTCTGAAGCTATTAATTATGTAGTACAAAAGGGTTTCATCGACGGATATTCTGACGGAACATTTAAACCAAACGCAAAAATCACAAGAGCAGAATTTGCTAAAATGATTTCTGGATATATCAAAGATAATTCCACATCAAAAGATAGCTTTGCAGATACTAAAGATCACTGGGCAAAAGATGCAATAGATAAACTTTATGGCAACAAGAACATAAAGGGTTATCCAGATGGATCATTTAAACCAAACGAAGATATTACAAGAGCAGAAGCAGTTACAATATTAAATTCAGTATTTAATAGAAATACGACTAGCTCATCTCTTCAAAATGTTGACAAATCAAGATTAAAGACATTTAGTGACGTAGATACAAGTCACTGGGCTTATTACAATATTATCGATGCATCAAACACTCACACAAGTGAAAAAGTAAACGGAAATTCTGATGCAGAAGTTTGGAAATAAGATAAAATAAATTTAGA
>JASBZH010000054.1 GCA_029983555.1 Peptoniphilus sp.
TATTATAAGTTAAAATTTCGACTAATAAATTTAATAGATTCTATTTCTGTGAGCGATTTTAATTAAAGCATTTTTCTTAAATTCTATTTCTGTGAGCGGTTTTAATTGATACATTTTTACTTAACTTATATTTATTATTTTGTATTTTAGTTTAGAATTATTTAGTTTACTTTAAGAGTACATTTATATAATAATAGTATGAGAGTTGTAAAAATTTATAAAATAAAAAAACCTGCAGCATAACTGCAGGAAATTTAATAAAATTATATGTTGTAAGAGCCTATATAGTAATATTTTCCATCGTCTTTAAGTGAAATATTCCACTTATTTTGGATATTTATTGATTTCATCATTTCTTCGACATAGAATAAAACAACTCCCATATCTACAAAAGATCTTGAATCTTCGTCAGTTTTAACCATGTAAGCATAAATTTTGTGACCTTCAAGCACGAATCTCCAAGGTTGTAAATTCTTGTGGCTAGGTGCATATCTTACTGAAGAGAATATATCAAAAATCCCATAATTTTCAAGCTCTTCAATTGATACAGGAATGCCAATTTTATCTTTAAACACGATTTCTTCAACTTTAAGTCTTGGTGAAGTTACTTCTGGATCAAATAGTTTCTTTTTAGCGCCATATCCTATTGCAATTAGGAAGTTTATGTTTTCTCCATCTTCTCCAAAAATATTCTTTCTAGTGTCTCTATCCACTTGGTCAACTGTTATCCAGCATGTGTCGACGTCTAAATCTACTATCTTTGTATTTAGTTTTTCTAGGTAATAGCCGCATTTTAAAGCATTGATAGCATTGTCCTCTTTAATTTCTAATGCTATATAGTGAGGAGCATTAATCATAACGCCGTCATAGCCAGCTTTGCCATCTAGTCCTTTGGCAACTATTGAACCGTTTTCATAAAAACTAAATTTAATATCGCTTTCACTCTCACCAATTTCTTCCATCAATAATTTTATATTTTCTAATTTGTCCTTTGGAACTACATTATTTTTAAAATTTCTAACTGACTTTCTTTTTTGCAAGAAATTTGTCATTAACATAGCATTACCCCTCCTTATGTATCTGATAATATGATTATATCACAACTTAAGTTTTAAAAAAATAGATTTAAAAATATGCTCAATTAGTTTAAACTGTATATGGAGGGATATCTTGTTACTTACAGATGAACAAAAAAGGGCAACTGAACATTTTGAAGGTCCTGCGATAGTGCTTGCCGTTCCAGGTGCTGGGAAAACGACAATACTACTATATAGAATTATGAATTTAATTGATAGGGGAGTAGATCCTCGTGAAATTTTGACCATTACTTTTTCCAAGGCTCAGGCCCTCGATATAAAAAATAGATTTTTAGATTTATGTCCCAATAGTTCTTCAAACTTTTCTACAATACACGCATTTTGTTATAGAATAGTGCGCGATTATGCTAGAAAGAGCGGAAAAAATTACAATTTAATAGATTCAAATATTCCTAAGAAGTATCAAATTATGCGAATGGTTTATAGACAAGTTAACAGTTCTTATCCTACAGAGGAAGCTGTTGAAACTGCGTTTAAAGAAATTGGATATTGCAAAAATATTATGTTAAATCCTTCATCTTATGCAAAGAAGAAAACTTGCGAAACTAGTAATTTTGAAAAAGTGTTTGATACATATGAAAAATATAAGATTGAACACAACTTAATTGATTTTGACGATATGATAATTAAGGCCTATGAAGTGCTTAGAAGCGATAAGTCAATACTCAATAAGTATAGAAATAGTTATAAATTTATACAGCTAGACGAGGGACAGGACACGAGTCGCAGCCAGTTTTTAGTGATAAAAATGCTAGCTAAACCCAATAACAATTTTTTAATTGTGGCAGATGACGATCAGTCGATTTATGGTTTTAGAGGGGCAAATCCGTCGGATCTTTTAAACCTTCCAAAAGAATATAAGGGAATTGAGACTCTTTTTATGGAAAATAACTTTCGCTCTTCTAAAAATATAGTCAATACTTCAAATATTTTTATTGATCAAAATAAATCTAGGTATAATAAAAATATTATTACAGATAATGATTTTTATGAGCCTGTAAGTATAATTAAGGTAAAAGAGCCAAAGAATCAATATGAATTTATAAAAAAAGAAATTGAAGATTTTGACGGTGACGTTGCGGTTTTGTACAGAAACAATTTATCTAGCATTGGACTTGTCGAATTTTTTGAAAGAAATAATATTGCATTTAATATCAAGGACAAAAAGACAAAATTCTTTTCGCATTTTATTACAAGTGATATTTTAGATATATTAAACTTTTCAAGAGATTTGTCTCAGATAGATCTTTACGAAAAATTCTATTATAAAATTTTTGGATATATTTCAAGAAAGCACATTGATTATCTAAAGAAACACCCAGGTAAGAATATTTTTAATGTTTTAAAAGATTATCCTTACTTGCCAGATTATTATCACAGAAATATAAATAAATTAAATTCGTATTTTAAAAGATTACATAGATCAAATGTCTATGAGGCGATTAATATTATAGAAAAGGACATGGGATATGGCGAGTATTTAAAAGAAAATGCTAAAAGATTTAGAGAGACTTTCGAATCTTTAAATGAATATCTTTACTATCTAAAATTGATTGCAAAGAATACATCTTCTTTGGATTTATTTATCGGAAGACTTAAAGAGCTTGAATATATTCTAAAAAAACCGAAGGATAGTGACGCCAAAATTACATTTTCAACTATTCATTCAGCCAAGGGACTTGAATTTACTAAGGTATTTGTAGTGGACTTATATGAAGGGACACTGCCTTCAAAGACTAGCATTGATATGCTTGGGGAAGACGACTCCTTATATGAAGAAGAGAGGAGAATTTTTTATGTCGCGATGACTCGCGCTAAAGAAGAGCTCTACCTTATGTATTCCCATTATAGAAATGGGCAAAAAAATAAAATGTCTTCTTTTTTAGAGGATCTTGAAACTTTGGCAAAAGACGACAAAGAAAAAGAGTGAAGAGTTTATAAATTTAAATATTTTTATGTATAAAAAACCAGAAATATCATGGTGTAAGTTTAACATACATTCATGTTTTCTGGTTTTATTTATTATAATTCTCTATTTTTAATCTCTCGCAGTTCAGTAGCAGAAGATATTACAACATTGCCACAAGAATCAAGAAGGGGAGTGAGTGCTACACCATAACCTGCAAAGAGATTTAGGTAGTTTACTCCAGTTTCTAAGTCTACAATTACTTTATAAGATTCAGTTATATTTCCAAATTTTCCAATCTCCACAAATCTTTTGTATTTATCTTTTCCAAACATATTAGTCCTCCAATATTTTTTCAAATGCAAATCTCTCGTCTGTGCCATTTATATAAACTATTCCGCAGTAGGTATAGTTTAATCTTTTTATAAGTCTTTGCATTGACTTGTTATTTCTGTGTGTATCTATTCGCAAAGATTTTATATTATTTCTTTTGGCATAGTCTTCGCAAAACAGTAGAACAGATTTACCATATCCCTTAGATCTGTACTTATTTCCCGTAGCCACTCTGTGAATAGCGATGTAATCATAATTTGAAATCCATTTTCCTGTCATATTGTCTTCATAGTCGCAGTCGTACTTTTTAATTATTACAGTAGAGACAACTTGGCCATTGTCCTCTAAAACATAGAGTTCATCATTTCTAATAAGGTCCTCAAATTTATCTAAATTTGGAATTTTATCTTTCTGCCACTGATCGACTCCTTCTTCTTTTAGTTTTTGAGAACCTTCCCTATAAAATTGTAAAATTATATTTTTATCGATATTTTCGGCAAGTCTTAATTCCATATTTCTTCCAAATTATATGGCACTTTTTCTTTAATTTCTATTCCAGACCTTGTCACTAAAGAGCTATAGCACAAAATTTTTACTCCTTTTTTATTTGCCCCTAGTAGTGCATTAGAAAAATCTCTGTCTTGTTTAAAATTTGGTGTAAATAAATTTACATCACTCATTTGGATTACAAAGATCACTAAAGGATTTATTCCACTTTCCAAATTGGAAAGACCTATCATGTGTTTTTTGCCGCGTTTAGTTGGAGCATCGGGGAAGGAAGTAAGACCTTCTTTTTCTAAAGTTACACCTTTTACTTCTATTATGGACTTATTTTCTTCTCCCTCAACATAAAAATCAAATCTAGAGTCGCCATATTTATACTCTGGTTTTATAAATTTAGGTTCATATCCTAAATCAATTATACCACTGGATAATCCTTCATAAACGACCTTGTTGGGAGCAGAAGAGTCTATATTTATTAATTTATCATTCTTATAAATTGAAGTTAATGTGTATTTCGTCTTGCGGTTTTTGTTGTCACTATATTCCAAAAAACAGCTCGCGCCTTCGATGAAAATTTCTTTACATCTTCCAGTGTTGGGAACATAGGCGTCTATAACTCGCGATCCCTTTAGACATTTTGCAACAAAACGATTTTTTCTATATAAAAATTTAGCTTTAATTGAACTATTATAAAGCATAAAACCTCCTAAACTACAAAAGTTATTTGAACACAAAAAAAGCTGTTGAAACACGAAATTTCAACAGCCTTATAACTGGTGCCCAAAGCCGGAATCGAACCAGCGACACGAGGATTTTCAGTCCTCTGCTCTACCGACTGAGCTATCTGGGCAGAAAATGGTGGGCCTTCGGGGACTTGAACCCAGGACCTACCGGTTATGAGCCGGGCGCTCTAACCAACTGAGCTAAAGGCCCACACCATTCTTTGGCGGAGAAAGAGGGATTTGAACCCTCGCGCCCCTATCGGGACCTACTCCCTTAGCAGGGGAGCCTCTTCAGCCTCTTGAGTATTTCTCCACTACTAATCAGTTGTCTCAAGCAACCTACCTTTAACATCTTACAGTAATAAAATTTGTTTGTCAACTCTTTTTTTATTTTTTTTAAAAAAAGTTTACAAATTGGGAAATACTTTTCTCATTGGATTTACATTATCTCATAATTTAAATAAAAAATAAAGCAGAATTTTAAAATTAATGTAAAGTTTTAACAATTAAAATAAATTTTTGGCTAGAATTTTCTTATCAGATAATAATATTATGAATTTTTAAAAATAAATATTAATTTGAATTATATGATTGATGATTCATATAATATATGTTATCATAAATATATGAAAGAGTGCGCAAGTGATGGAGGTTATTTATGAATGACTATAAATTTATTATAAAGAATTTAAGCTGCGCAAATTGTACAAATAAAATTGTAGATAAACTTAATTCTTTAGATAATATAAAAAATGCGAGTTATAATTTTGGAAATGAAACTTTAAGTTTAAAATCAAATATAGATGACTATGAAAAGGTAAAGTCTATAGTGGAAGAAACTGCAAAATCAATTGAAGATTCTGTAGAAATACAAACTGAAGATGTAGAAAAAATAGATAAAGAAGAATCAGAAGAAATTTCTGAAAATGATAAAAAGAAAGAGATAATTACATTTGTTTCTGTCTTTGTAGCTCTTGTTTTACTACACTTGGTAGATATAAAAGAGAGTATTAAAATAGTTTTATATATTATTTTATATTTAGTAGTGGGACATGAAGTTATATTTTCTGCAATCAAGGGTTTAAAGAGAAAAGATTTTATGGACGAGGAATTTTTAATGACAGTTGCCTCAATTGCAGCAATAATTGCGATGCAATATGAAGAGGCCGTTGCAGTCATGCTTTTTTATAGCATTGGCGAATTTATACAAGATAGAGCTGTCGACAGTTCTAGAAATTCGATAAAAGAAGCTTTAAAGTTAAAGCCAGACTTTGCAAATGTATTTAGAAATGGGGAGCTTTTAAAACTCGATCCAACAGAAGTAGAAGTTGGCGAAACTATTTTAATTAAGCCAGGAGAAAAAGTTGCCCTCGATGGCATAATTACGAAGGGAACTTCGGATATTGACACTTCTAATATTACAGGTGAGTTTGCTCCAGTGAGTCTTTCTGTTGAAGATGAAATAACTGCTGGTTATGTAAATATAAATAATACTCTAGAAGTTAAAGTTACAAAGGCATATAACCAAGGAACTATTGCCAAAATAATAGATTTAGTAGAAAATGCATCTTCTAAAAAAGCAAATGTTGAGAGATTTATAACAAGATTTGCAAGAATTTACACTCCAATTGTGCTTGCATTTGCTGCGATTTTGTTTATTGCAATGAAATTCTTCATGGGATATGGCTTTCAAGAAACTCTGTACAGGGCTGCAATATTTTTAGTAATATCTTGTCCTTGTGCTTTAGTAATTTCTGTACCACTAACAATGTTTGCAGGAATTGGAAGTTTATCTCGTGAGTCCATTTTTATTAAGGGTGGCAACTCCATTGAAGCTTTGACAGATATAGACGCCATAGCTTTTGATAAAACTGGGACAATAACTGAGGGAAATCTTTCAGTAGATGAAGTAGTAGAAATAAATGCAAAGAGAGAAGAAATATTAAAAATTGCATCAATTGGAGAGAGCTTTTCTACACATCCAATTGCCAGAGCAATTATAGATGAGTACGAAAGTGACGAGAATCCAAAGGATTTAAAAAATATTGATGGCAAGGGAATTGAATTTATTTACGATTCAAAAAAATATCTTGTTGGAAATTCTAAGTTAATCGACGATAACAATATAAAAAGAATTTTAGATCTTGAAAATCCAGATAAAATAGAAGTGTTTGTCGCAAATGAACAAGAACTTCTTGGTATAGTTGAACTTTCAGACTCAATAAAAAGTGGTGTAAAAAATAGCATGGACTTTTTTAGAAATGAAGGCATAGAGACCTATATGTTCTCTGGAGACAAAGATTCAATTGCAAAAGATATAGCTAAAAAAGTTGGAATACAAAATGCAAAAGGATCTCTTCTTCCAGAACAAAAGGTTCAAGAGATTGAGAAAATAAATAAAGATAAAAAACTAGCCTTTGTAGGTGATGGGACAAATGATGCACCGGCACTTGCAACTTCTTATCTTGGAATAGGAATGGGCAGTGGATCAGATATAGCGATAGAGTCTTCAGATATTATTTTGTTTAACAATGATGTAAAATCTATAATAAAAGCGATGAAGATTTCAAAAAATGTGAAGAGAATAGCTTATCAAAATATATTTATTGCTCTAGCTATAAAGGCAGTTGTGTTAATTTTGGGTGCAATTGGATATGTTTCAATGCCACTTGCTGTTTTTGCTGATGTGGGAGTTACTTTGATCTGTATATTAAATTCGCTTAGGGTATTTAGATCAAAATAAAACACAGTAAAATGATATGAATTATTTATTATTAGTAATAGTTGGCATATTATTTAAAAATATTTTATTTTAGTTGATAAAAATTTAATATTCGCTATGTCCTTTAAAATAGTCATTTGCCAGATTTAAAATTTATTTTAATGTTAAAAAGATAGAATTTTTAATATTAATAGATTGAAAAATCATAATAATTGTGTTATTATGATTTCAGAACTTATGGAAGAAGTCCATAAGAATATTTGGTATAAAATTATTATGGAGGTAATATTATGGCATATGTAATTAATGATTCTTGTATCGCATGTGGAGCTTGCCAACCAGAATGTCCAGTAGATTGTATTTCTGATGGCGATATCTATGTAATCGATGGAGATCAATGCATCGACTGTGGATCATGTGCAGCTGTTTGTCCAGTTGGAGCACCTAATCCAGAAGACTAATTTAAAATTATTTTTACTTAAAGGGCGAGTGTTATACTCGTCTTTTTTTGTTACAAATTTTAATATACATTTTATGTGTACACTTTTACCATATATGTTT
>JASBZH010000055.1 GCA_029983555.1 Peptoniphilus sp.
CCTTAAAGACCTAACAGGAATCTTTAATTCCGTTGTAGGTCTTATACTGTAAGTGCGACTACGCTCGAGATGACGGATGTGGGTGCATCTTCTTTAACAGTTTTATTTAATTTTAGTAACGAAAAAGTATGACAAGAGGACGTTTCTTGGCCAAGCGGCCTCGAGTGGTCAGATTGTCATACTTTTTTGATTTCTATTTTAATCTAGTAAGTGCGACTACGCTCGGGATGACGCGTTTGTAAGTCTTATACTGTAAGTGCGGCTACGTTTGGGTGATGTGAATTAAGTTTTTTCACACTACTTCTACATTACTAAAGATAAAGGCAAAAAAAGAAAAGGGCCACTTTCTCGTGGCCCTTTCTAAGTTTCTGTCTTATTTATTTAATGAGGTCAAAAGCATCTTTAGATACATAAGTTGATCTTCCTGTGTAAACTGTGATTCCCTTTAGTTCTACTTTTTCGCCGTTTTTTATTGCGTAGTTTTTAGATACTGGGAAAGTTACTTTGTCATCACCTTTTGTAACTACTACTTCATAGTTGTTTTTTCCTAAGACATTAAATTTAACTTGTGCATCTTTTCCTTCAAATCCTTCTCTAACTGGATTGTAAAGTTCTTCTGTAAGTGCGTTTAGGTCAAGGTCCAATATGTCTTCTAGATATTTTCCAATCTCGTTATTGTGAATTGTTCCCATAAGTCTTTTTGCACCTTCTGCTGTGGAGTAACAGTATAGTCCAATATCTCCACCAACGTGTCCTCCAGTTGTCCAAGTGATGTGACTTCTTGCTGAAATTACTCTACCTATTGCAGATTCTGTTTCTTTTTCATTTTTAATGAAGTTTAATTCTTCATCTGTTAAATCTGTTATGTTGTAGTTATCTTTCATAACTTCTTTAATGTTTGATTTGTCTTCATTTAATAATGTTGCTGCTTTTGTTGTAGAAATTTTTGCATCGGCAATTATCTTTGTGAATTCTTCTAGTGGAACTTTGTCATAACCACTTGATATGTCTCTGTGTCCGAAAGTTATTCCGCCAGTTCCGTGGTCAGCAGCTATTACGATAACTGTGTCTTTATTTTTATCTGCAAAATCTTTTGCAACTTTTACTGCATCGTCAAATGCTTTGATGTCGTTTACCATTCCTACTGGGTCGTTAGAGTGAGCTCCCCAATCTACTTCCGATCCTTCTACCATTAAGAAAAATCCCTTGTCATTTTTAGAAAGTACATTAAGTGCTTTGTCTGTCATTTCTGCTAGTGATGGTTCTTTTTTAGGGTCTCTATCTACGTCAAAAGCTAAGCTCTCTTCGTCAAATAATCCCCAAAGTTTTTCTGCTTTAGATGCTTTCATTGCTTCTGGTGTTGTTACATAATCGTATCCAAGATTTTTAACTTCTGAGATTAAGTCTTCCTTGTCGTCTCTTGTATTTTTATCTAGATATTTTGAACCAGCTCCAAGAACTACGTCCATATTTTGATATACTTGTTGCTCTCCTAAATCTTGATAATTGTGTCTGTCAGGATTGTGAGCTGAAAAGTCAGCTGGCGTTGCGTGTTGAACGTTTGAAGTTGAAACGATTCCTGTTGATCTTCCACTTCTTTGTGCCCCTTCAAGTACGTTTGCGATAGGCATTTTAGCTTTCTTTTCGTCGAAGTCTTCTGCTCCTGGCATGCCAGCTTTTGTTGGATATACTCCGATAAATGGTGATTCTGTTTTTATTCCAGTTGCCATTGCTGTTGCTGCTGGTGCTGAGTCTGCCATTGGAGTATCTGAATTATTTGTTCTAACCATTCCTGTTGAGATGTCGTCCATTACAAATTTTTTGTCTTTAGTCATCCATCTTGCTGTGGTATAAGCTTCGACACTCATTCCGTCTGGTATCATCATAATTACATTTTTTGCGCTTCCATAATCTTTATTGCCTGCAAATATAAAGTTTGGCAACAAAGTTACAACTGCAAGGGCAGTTGCCATAATTTTTTTAGTATTCTTCACGATATCCTCCTAAATTATTATTCGTTGATTTAAATTTAACAAATAAATGTAAATTATGTTTAGTAAATTTGTAAATTATGTATTAAAAGCGAAAAATACACATAAAAAAAGCCCCTTGCGGGGCCGCATAATTTTATACTTCTATAATTCCATAGTTTCCATCGTTTCTTTTATATAAAACTTTAATTGTTTCTAAATCTTCATCTAGGAATATAAAGAATTTGTGATTCAAGAGTTCCATTTGTAGTATGGCTTCTTCTTCATTCATTGGATTTAATTGGAATTTTTTTCTCTTTACGATATTAGTTTTTTCTTCTTCTGTTTTATCTTCAATTAAATCGAATCTGATTGTGTCGTTGTTTTGATATCTGTTTTTAAGTCTTGTTTTATATTTCCTTATTTGTCTTTCTAATGCATCCACAGCTCTATCTATAGAAGTGTACATGTCATCTGTTGTCTCTTCTGCTCTAATTATAGTATCAGGTAAAAATACAGTTACCTCCACAGTTTGACTTTCCTTTATAACTGAAAATACCACTCTCGCTTCGATTTCTTCTGAGAAAAATTTTTCAAGTTTTGATAATTTCTTTTCAGCCATGTCCTTTAAGCTATCTGTGAGTTCTATATTTTTTCCAACAAAATTAAATAACATAAAAGTCACTCCTTCCTTGTATAGATAATGTTTACCCAAGATTTTATTTTTATATCACAGTAGTGTAAGATATACATTTGTATTTACTAAAAGTATTTTTTGGGTATTAATTAACTAAATTCATGTGGGGATGGTGTTATGAAAAAAGAAGATATTCCAGTTATAAACAATATAAATTATAAATATAGAATTGGCATGAGAGCTATAAAGACAGGGCTTGCTGTTACTATCGGACTATATATATCACAACTTTTAAAGATAAATTCTCCAATTTTTGTATCTATAGCTGCCGTTTCAACAATGAAGGCGTCTTTGTATGAGTCTCTTTCTGACACCAAGAAGAGACTTTTTACATGTGTATTTGGTGTAATTCTCGGTTATCTATCTTCTAAAATTTCTTTGCCAGTTTATTTTGAACCCATCATCGCTGGGATTGGAATTTTAATCATAATATACATTTTAGTCGTCTTTGACATGAAGAAGATGACCCAGTTATCCTGCATAGTCTTTGTCGCATCTTTTGCTTCTGAATCGAAGTTAATTTATGCAGTAAATAGAATTATTGGAACTGTCGTCGGAGTTGGCGTTGGCGTAATGGTAAATTACTTTATTTCTTCTCCAAATATTTACAGACAATATATTGAGTCTGTCAAAAAATCTTATCGCTCTGCCAATAGAGCGCTTAGGGCTTTAATCGTCGACAAGGTGATTGATTTTTCTGAATTCAGCACAGACTACAAAAAGACGACCGAATTTTATAATCTGCTAAAAAAAGAAGTTCAAACTCCATTTATTAATGGGATAGATATTTCTGATGAGAAGAAAATGATGTCGCTACTCGACAGCATATCGGTTCGGTTTGAGATTATTAAAAATTTCAAAGGCGAGAAACTAAACGAAAATGTTGTGGCAAAGTTAAATAAAAGATACAATGTAGATAAGAAGTCGACTGATTCGCTATCAGAGTCTGAAATGGTTGATAATTATCACATAGAGTCGATTTTAAAATATTTAGATGATCTTAAGATATTAATAGGTGAAAAATAATGTTAAAAATTAATGATATATACGATACTTTCAAAAATATAATGGAACTGTCGAAGAACTTTTCGTTTAATCCTTCGATTACAATTGGGGATAAAAGTAACCCCGATGTAATATATCCGTTTGAAAGAGAAGATTTTACTTCTTGGAATGACTTTGACAAGGATGGGAATAGAAATCATCTCGACGGCGCTCTAGTTTTTTCTCTTAAAGATAAGGAGCTTGAGCCTGGAGATATTGTGAGAATAAAAGACTCTCTCCTCT
Source organism: Peptoniphilus sp. (assembly GCA_029983555.1). Classification (GTDB taxonomy): domain Bacteria; phylum Bacillota; class Clostridia; order Tissierellales; family Peptoniphilaceae; genus Peptoniphilus_A. Next base: position 3,955 of record JASBZH010000055.1, read on the forward strand.
CTTCTTACGTATCTATTTTTAATCTGATTATAGATGAAGATTCTTACAAGGCTTTTGATCTCATGACGAAAAACTCATTCTCTTTAGCAAAAACTCCAGCTCTATCTGATTTAAAATCTGGAATGTATGTGATGAGAATTGCTTTTTTTGACGATGATGTTTTTGCTCTTCACATACTTAGAAAAGTAAGAGACGAATCTTTTGATGAATCTGTGGAAAAAGAGTGGAAAAACTTTTTAGAAATTAAAAATTTCTCATTAAAGAGTAAAGACGAGATGATTTCGATTTTAAAAAAACACCTTCCAGATTTACTTTTAATTTACTATTTAATCGACCACGACATATATGATTTAGTTCAAGCTGGCAAAAGAGTTGGAATATATGACAGGGTAGTTCCCGCTTTTAGTAAGGAAGATTTTAAGGTATTTAAAAATTTTGTTGAAAGATTAAATGTAAAAAACTTTAATGACATAAATACTGACGAAGAGGCCCTAGTTTCATTTTTTGCACAGTTTTACGAAAACTTCTTAAAAAAGCAAAACTTTACCTACACTAGCTACAATATGCCCTTTGATATGATAATTAAAAATTCTTGCATAGATGGATTTTATCCCACTGGCGAAGCTCTAAGCGATGGAATAAATCTCTTTTATGACTTCTACACTATGCTTAAAGATGAAGGCAGAAATGTAGATTATATTTTATACTGTCTGGAAAATTCCAAAAACAATATTTTGAATTTGCAAAATACTTTAAAATCAACTCCAAAGGGTTTTTATATAGATGAAAATATTTTGCAGTGCGTAGTGGAAAGTGAGAATGACGAGGATTCAGATTTTTTAGAAAATTATGAGACTTTTCTAGATATCGTCGAGAACGAATACATTACAATTCTTTCGAGTGACAATATTTCTCCAGGAATTTTGATAGAACTTGCAAAAACTTTTGGCATAAAGCCTACGAGAGAAGTTAAAAATTATAAAAATTATCACTTCCCTCTAATTCAAGTTTTTCTATCATTTTCTAAAGCTAAAGATATTTTAAAGACAGAAGTATTTGAAAACACAAAGTATCTAACTTTTGACGAGTCAGCTGAAAAGTATTTTATAATGCCAGATGAAATTAAAAAGACAGTTTGGATAAAGACTATTTTAGACAAAAACTTTTTAAAGAAGACTTTTGAAAATGATGCTAAAAAATATTCAGAATTTACTATCGATTTTATAACTGATTTAAATAATGACAAGAGGGTTATGAATTACGACATCAAAAAGGAATTTTTGCCAATTGTCGATGGTTTGGAAAGTTTTGGAGTGATAAAAAAAGACAGATACTACAAACTAACTAAATTTGGAAAAACTCTCTTCGACTACTACTCTTTGGCAAACAAAAAGGACAATGTAATAAAGGTAGATTTTTCAAAGTAAGTTAACTATATATGTAAAAAGTGTCAATCTCTTGACACTTAAAATTAAAAAAGCTCAAAAAACTTATCTCATTATAAGGGACAAGCTTTTTGAGCTTTATATTTTTAATAAATTTAAACGCCTAAATAGGCACTTTTATTTGTATTAGTCAGCACTGTATGGAATAAGTGCGATTTGTCTTGCTCTTTTAATAGCAATTGTCATTTCTCTTTGGTGTTTAGCGTTTAGGCCAGTAATTCTTCTTGGAAGAATTTTACCTCTGTCAGAAATGTAATTTCTAATTGTTTCTACATCTTTGTAGTCAATTTTTTTAGTCTTATCCTTTTCAAATGGATCGACTTTTCTTCTTCTGCCAAATCTTCTTTGCATTTATTTTACCCTCCTTAAAATGGAATATCCTCATCGTCAATAGGGAAAAAACCGTCGTTGTCATTTTTGTCAACACTTGAGAAGTCGTCGTTATAAGCAGAATTTACTGGTCCTTGTTGTTGGTTTTGGTTTGGTGCGGAAAATCCTCCTTGGTTTTGATTAAAACCACCTTGATTTTGTCCACCATTTTGTGATCCAACAAAAGTTATGTTATTAACAACTACATCTGTAGTGTAAACTGTTCTGCCTTCTTTTTCGTAAGAACCTGTTTGGATTCTTCCTTCGATGCCAATTTGTGAACCCTTTTTAAAGTAGTTAGAAATAAGCTCTGCACTTGCACCAAAAGCTGTGCAACTTATAAAATCTGCAGTTGCTTGGTTATTGGCTTCAAGCTCTTGTTTCTTTTGTCTACTTAGTCTTCGATCAACTGCAACAGTAAATCTCGCAATTGCAAGTCCGTTTTGACTGTAACGAACGATTGGATCTCTAGCTAGTCTTCCTATTAAACAAACACTATTCATAAAAAACTCCTTATTATTCTTCGACTTTAATGATCATTTGTCTCATAACTGGGTCCATGATCTTAGCAAGTCTATTAAGTTCTACAATGTGTTCTGGTAAAGTTTCAAATTCAACGAAAATATAATAAGCTTCGCTCTTGTATTCAATTTCATAAGCTAGCTTTTTCATACCCCATTCGTCGATGTTTAATACTTGGCCGTCTTTTTCGATTGCGTTCTTAATTCTGTCAAAAGAAGCATTTCTTTTTTCTTCTTCCACTTCGGGATAAAACATAATCACCGCTTCGTATTTGTTCATTCTAAATACACCTCCTTTTGGTCTTCGGGCATAGTTTTTCTCTATGCAAGGATTTCAATCTTTGATATTATATATTATATAGAAGAATTAGTCAAGAATTATTAAAGTGAATTTGAGGTGAACATGAAAAGCAAAAGCATAACTGTCTCAAAAAAGAAAAATATTGCCCTCGTAGCTCACGATCACAAAAAACAAGAACTCCTTGAGTGGGTAAAAAAACACGAGGACAAACTTAAAGATCACAACTTTATTGGAACTGGAACGACCGCAGCTATTATTTCAGATAAAACTTCTCTAGATGTAAAGAGGCTCTCATCAGGGCCTCTAGGAGGAGACCAACAGCTCGGCGCATTGATATCTAAGGGCGAAATTGATATATTGATATTTTTCTGGGATCCCCTTGAGGCACAACCTCACGACCCAGATGTAAAGGCGCTACTTAGAATCTCTACACTTTATGACATCGCCATGGCGACTTCGCCAACAACAGCAGACTTTATACTTTCATCACCAATGCTTTTTGAAAGTTATGAAAAAAAGATGCCCGACAGCGAGTATTCCGTAGAAGAGAGAATCGAAAGAGATATTTTTTAAAATCAATTAGGAGGAATAAAATGGATTACAGAAGATTTAACAACACAATTATAGCAAGAATTGACAGAGGAGAAGAAGTTCACGAAAAATTAGAAGAAATTGCAAATAAAGAAAATATAAAACTAGCAACTATATATGGACTTGGCGCAACTAACAAATTTAGAATTGGATCATTTAAAGTTTCAAATAAAGATTATACAGAACACGACTTTGAAGGGGACTTTGAAATACTTTCACTAATCGGCAGCATTTCAACAAAAGATGGAGAGTACTACCCTCACCTTCACATAAGTTGCGGCGACGATAAGGGAAGTGTTTTTGGTGGACACTTAAAAAAAGCATATATAAGTGTAACTTGTGAGCTTACAATAAATATCATTGATGGTATAGTTGAAAGAAAGATGGATGAAGAAACAGGCATAAACATTTACGATTTTAAATAAATCAAAATTT
>JASBZH010000056.1 GCA_029983555.1 Peptoniphilus sp.
AACAGAGGTGTTGAAATTGGAAAGGTAATATTGGTGGATAAAAACTTTGTGACTGTAAATTTCTATGAAGATATTTTCCCAGGAGATGGACTTGAATTTAAAAATGGCGGAAAGACTTTTGGAATAAGGACAGATAAATTTTATGATAATAATAAAAGTCATATAATTAAACTTCCAAAGACTTGCGAAAAAGATAGCAATATCAACAGATCTTTTTCTATAAAATGGCAAGAAAACGTAGATTCTAAGTTAAGTTCATATGAGTATAAGATTCCACTAGATTTAAAAGTTGAAGTAAAACTTGAAGAGCGTCCAAAAATTTGCGGAAAGGCTCGTGATTTTAAGTCTTACTTTGTACTTGATGAAGTAGTAGAAGAGGCTCAAAAATCGCCAATAACTTCTGAAAAAATAGAAGAAAACTTATCAAAGCTTGGAGATACAATATTTGAGCTAAGAGATATAAAAATTAATTTAGACCAAAATGCTTTTATGAGAATATCTTCTGTAAATGAGCTAAGAAGAGGACTAGTAGAAAAATTAGAAAAAGAAATTTTAGATGAGAATCTAAAAAGACGAGAAATTCCTAGTACTAAATTTGATAATGCTAAAGAAAGTACTATAGAAAATCCTAAAATAAAAGTATTTTTTAACAAATTTGAAGATTTAGAAAATGCAAATTTAAATGAAATAGATGAAATAATAATAAGATTAAAAGATTTAAAAAAATTTAAAGAGCTAAATTTAAATAGAAATGTTTCAATATATTTGGATAAATTTTATTCATATGTAGAATTAGAAAATATAAAGGAAGAAATCTTAAAAAATAAAATTGTAGATGGAATTTGGATAAATAACCTTTCAGAATATGAGATATTTAAAGACGAAAAAATAAATATAAATGCTGATATTGGTCTAAATATTTTTAATAGAGATTCAGTTAGATTTTTTGATGATTTAGGCTTAACGAGCATTACACTTTCGCCAGAATTAAATGCAGCGCAGTTGCGAGAAATTGCAAGAGAAAATGCAAATATTAATTTAATATCTTATGGAAGAGTTCCAGTCATGACGATGAAACACTGCCCTTTTTCTATTGTCAAGGGATGTGTTGATGAGAGCAATTGTCCTAACTGTAGATTTAAAAATTATTATCTTCGAGATGTAAAAGATGTTGATTTTGAAGTCTTAAGGCATAATACTTTTACAGAGATTTTTAATTCTTATCCAATATTATTAGACAAGTATACCAATGAAGTTAAAAGTAATAAATTTAATTTTCTGATTTTAGCTGATGAATATGTAGATGATGTAGTGATGTTATATAAAAATTTTGATTATGAAAAGTATGACTTACTGCGTGATAAATTGATAAATAAATATAAAGAGGTAACTAAAGGCCACATTAATAGGGGGATTATAAGTGATTGACTCTTTTACTAAAGCAAAAAAAACTTTAGAATTTGACAAAGTTCTCTTAGAGTTAAAAGCTTTGGCAAGTGCCAAAATCACAACTGAATATATAGATAGTGTTGAGATATCTACAGATTTTAATGAAGTAAAAAGTAGACTAGAAGAAACTAGTGAAGCATTAAAATTAATTTCCGCAAAGGGTGAACCGAGCCTTTTTGGAATTGTAAATGTACGAGAAACTCTAAAAATTGCTGAGATTGGTGGTACACTTTCTGCCAAGGAACTTTTAAAAATTACTGATTTTTTGAGAGTTGCCAGAAATCTTAAGTCGTATCTTAAAAGAGAAAGTTACGACCACAAAGATATTCCTCTTAGTTTTATAAATGAGCTAATAGAAAATCTTTACACTAATAAGAGACTAGAAGAAGAAATAAATGAAAAGATAATTTCTGAAGATGAAATTGCAGATGATGCTTCGAGAGAATTAAGTCGAATTAGAAGAAATATTGCAAATAAGAAAGATTCTATTAAGAATAAACTAAATGGTATTTTAACTAGTCAAGCTGATTATTTGCAAGAGCAGATTGTTACATTCAGATATGATAGATATGTTGTTCCTGTTAAGCTAGAGTTTAAATCCAAAGTAAAGGGACTAGTGCATGATGTATCAAGTTCTGGTCAAACTGTCTATATAGAGCCGATTTCTGTAGTCGATGCAAATAACGAATTAAAAGAACTTTATTTAAAAGAAGAGGCAGAAATCGAAAAAATTTTGAGTGAACTGACAGAGCTTGTCGCAGAAAATTCAAGTGAAATAGCTGATAACCAAGAGAAATTAATTGAGCTAGATTTTATTTTTTCTAAGGCAAAGCTTGCATTAAATCAAAATGCAAATATGCCAAAATTAAATGACAATAAGTATATCAATTTAAAAAAGGCATACCATCCTCTTTTAAATCGTGACAGTGCAGTGCCAATAGATATATACTTAGGTGATGAATTTACTTCTTTAATAATTACAGGACCAAATACAGGTGGTAAAACTGTGAGTATAAAAACTGTTGGTCTTTTAGTTCTTATGACTCAATATGGACTATTAATACCAGCTAGTGAGGATTCACAGATAGCTGTATTTGACTCTGTCTTTGCAGACATTGGAGATGAACAATCTATAGAACAGTCGCTTTCTACTTTTTCATCTCACATGGTAAACATCGTTAGAATCTTAAAAGAAGCCCGTGCAAATTCATTAGTGCTATTTGATGAACTTGGTGCTGGTACAGATCCGACAGAGGGAGCTGCCCTTGCAAGAGCTATAATGCAGTATATGCTAGATAGAAAAATAAGGTGTATTTCTACAACTCACTACAATCAGCTCAAAGTATATGCGCTTACAACTGATGGAGTTGCCAATGCTTCTATGGAGTTTGACGTCGATACGCTATCTCCAACATTTAAACTTTTAATAGGAGTTCCAGGTAAATCAAATGCTTTTGAGATTTCGCGAAGACTTGGGCTTCCTGATTTTATAATAGAAGAATCTAAAAAATTATTGAGTTCTGAAAGTATAGAGTTTGAAGATGTACTTCAATCTATAGACGCTGATAGGACTAAAATTGCAAAATTAAAAGAAGAATTAGAAATACAAAATAAAGATTTAAAAGAGCAAAATAGAAGACTTGAGAAAAAGCTTAAGAGCATAGAAAGTAAAGAAGAAAAAATAATTGCAAAATCGAAAGAAGAAGCTCGAAGAATTCTATTAAATGCAAAAGAAAATTCTGAACTTATACTTTCTGAACTAAACGAGGCAAAAGAGAATATTTCTTCTGATAATTCTAAAAAGATACAAGATGCACAAGATCTTTTGCGAGAAAGTTTAAGAAAGACAGATAAAGATTCTGATTTGGAAATAATAAAAGCTAAAAATCCAATAAAAGAAATTAAAGTTGGAGATAAAGTTAAGACCTCATTTGGAAATATCGCAACAGTATTAGAACTTCCCGATAACAAGGGAAATGTTCTTGTTCAATCTGGTATAATGAAAATGAAAATGCCAAAAGATAGCCTTACTAGAGTGAATGTTGAAGAAAATGCAACTAAAGTTAGTACCAATAAAATTTTGAGAAACAAAGCTAAAAATGTTAGATCTGAAATTGACGTTCGAGGCAAAAATTTTGAAGAGGCAAAGGCAATAGTTGAGAAATATATAGACGATGCCTATATTTCAGGCTTAAAATCTGTTAGAATTATTCATGGAAAAGGCACAGGAGTGCTCCGAAAAAAACTAAGAGATTATATAAAAACTATGAAAGTCGTCAAGTCTTTTCACGACGCGCCTTATAACGAAGGCGGAGATGGCGTCAGCGTAGTGGATATAAAATAAAGGTGAGTGTATGATAAATTTTAGAGAAGAAATAATAAAAATATTAGACAGTGAGATAGAAGAATTAGATAAAGAAAAAATTGAAGGAATGCTTGAAACTCCTCCTTCCTACGAATTGGGAGACTTTGCATTTCCAGTTTTTAGCTTGGCAAAAATTTATAGAAAAAATCCTGCGATTATTGCAAGTGAATTGGCGGAAAAGATTGATTCAAAATATTTTGAAAGAGTTGAAAATAAAAATGCTTATTTAAATTTCTATATAAATAAAAGCATTCTTGCTGAAGAAATTTTAAAAGAGTCAATGGATAAAGATACCCATTTTGGAAAAACTTGTGAAGGCAAGGGACAAAATGTGTGTGTTGAATATTCTTCAACAAATATAGCTAAGCCTTTTCACATTGGACACATAAGATCTACTGTAATTGGAGATTCAATAAAGAGGATTTATGAATTTTTAGGGTTTAACACAATTGCGATAAATTACTTGGGCGACTACGGCACACAGTTTGGAATGTTAATTTGTGCCTACAAAAAATGGGGAAATAGAGAAGATATAGAAAAAAATCCAATACCAGAACTTTTTAAACTCTATGTAAAAATTAACAAAGTTGTAGACGAAGACCCTGCTGTAAAAGAAGAATGCAGAGAATGGTTTAAAAAATTAGAAGAGCAAGATGAAGAAGCAGTTGAACTTTGGAAATGGTTTAGAGAAGTAAGTCTAAAAGAATTTAACAGAGTTTATGATGTATTAGACATTCACTTTGATTCATACAATGGAGAAAGCTACTATTCAGATAAACTTCCTGGAATAATCGAAGAACTAAGAGAAAAAGATGTAATGGAAGAATCTCAAGGAGCTGAAATCATAAATTTAGAAAAGTATGACTTGCCACCAGCTATAATAGTAAAAAGTGACGGTACAAGTATATATCTAACTAGAGACATAGCTGCAGCTAAAGATAGACACGAGACATTTCATCCATATGTAAGTATATATGTAGTTGGAGCTCAACAATCACTTCACTTCAAACAACTAAAAGCTACATTAAAAGAAGCAAAATACGACTTTTATGATGAAATAGTTCATGTTCCTTTCGGAATGGTTTCATTAGAAGATGGAACACTTTCAACTAGAAAGGGTAAAGTGGTTTATTTAGAGGACGTATTAAATAAAGCCATAGAAAAAGTTATGGAAATATTGGATGAAAGAGAAAAGACTTCAGGACAAAAACTTGAAAATAAAGAAGAACTTGCACAAACTATTGGAGTTGGAGCTATAAAATTCCAAGAGCTATTTAATGGCAGAATTAAAAATTATGTATTTGATTGGGAGAAAACTCTATCATTTGAAGGTGAAACTGGACCTTACGTTCAGTACGTTCACGCAAGGATATCTTCACTTCTTAAAAAGGGAAACTTCGATAAAAATAATGACATTGATGCCAAACTTTTAACAGAAGATGCTGAAATTGATATAATAAGATCTCTTTATAACTTCAATCAAGTAGTTAAAGATGCTGCAGAAAAGTATGAGCCATATTTTATAACTAGATATGTAGTTGAACTTGCAAAAAACTTTAATAAATTTTATAATCAAACCCAAATTTTAGTTGAAGATGAAAAGTTAAAGAATACTAGACTTATGCTTTGTTATACAGTGAAAAATGTAATTGCCAGTGGTCTTGATCTATTAGGAATAAAAGCACCAGAAAAAATGTAAAAGAGGTGTAACATGAATTTTTTTGACGACTTGAAAATGGTCTATAAAAAAGCAGCGAGCCTAACTGTATCAAAAATAAATAAAAACCCAATAGTTTTAATACTACCATTAGTTTATTTTATAATTTATAAATTGGCCATGGGTGTATTTAGCGTTGCCATAGCACCTGTTTTGGGATTTTTATCTGGATTCATTTTACCGATAATTTCTTCCCTAATACTTTCTAGTTACTATTCTCAGCTAAGTGACGTTATCTTTTATGACAGATTAAATTTTAAGAATTTTAAAAGTTCTTTTAAAGAATACTTTGCATCAATATATTCAGTTTATTTTATATTGATACTAATATCATGGTTAATGCCAGCGCTTTCGACAGTGAGATCACTTTATGTGGTGGTTTCATTAATATTGGTCATTGTTTTTAATCCAATAGCAGAATCAATTTATATACGCGGAGAATACTACACTAGTGCATATAGACACTCTATAGAGTTTATTAAAGAAAATTTTGTATTGTGGATTTTGCCATTTGCATTATATTTAGTTATCCTAAACTTATTGGGAATTGACTTTGAAAATTATATATTGACATCTGGAATAATAGACATACCACTTGGATTAAACACACAGGGCAGCGTCAATATGAGTTTTGATATAAACAATATAAAAGAAATTATAATAATACTAATTACGGCAGTTTATGCAATATTTAGGGGAAATTTGTATAAAATCTTGCACAATTCAACAAGAAGAAAAAGAGAATATATGGGAGAGATTTGATTGACCATAAGAGAAAAAATAGAAGAAAAATTACAAAATATTGTATTTATAGAGCTTAAAAAGGAGTACCAATTGAAAGACTTGTCTCTTCCAGTTGGTACATCTTTGCCTATAAAGCTAGAATATTTATTAGACGAACTCAAAGAAGAAAAGACAATAGATAATATAGAAGCTCTAGACATAATAGACTCAATAATCTATTTGTTGGGTATAGACAAGGACTTTAAATATAAGAAAAAGTATATTGAGATCCTTTTAGAAATGAAACTAGACTTAAAAGGTTATGTAATGTATAAAGCTTATGAGAATGAAAACAAAAATATAATTGATTCTTTAATATATCTAAAGTCCTATCAAAATATATTGGTAGAAGACGAAGATATACTGTTTAAAGAGGGAAATATTCTTGAAGCTTACTATAATGAAGGATTTGAAGATAGAGACGAAGAAGAAAACAAAAAGTTTCTTGAAGAAATAATTAGAAAGTATAATGATGTACTAAATATAAACGATATGTATGATTTAGCATACTATCGTTTGGCATATGTAAATCTAAATTTAAAAAAGTTTATAAAGTCAAAATTATATTTTGAAAAATTTATAAATTATACTAAAAATGAAGAACTAAAAGAAGATGCACGTTCAAAACTTGAAATATTAAAAAATTATGCATCTTTTGATGCAGCAAGGGCTTATATATCAAAGGGAGACTTTACAAAGGCAAAAATAGAGATTGACAAAATAGACGATAACTTTCAAAAAGATACGACCTTCTACTATATAAAAGGACTCTGCGAATATAACTTGGGACAGCTAGAAGAAGCAGAAGAAAGTATAAATAAATCAATCGAGACACAAATAAATGAAGAAAATATAAATCTACTCGCCATGATATATCTAAATAAAGAAGAATATAATAGTGCAATAGAAGTATACAAACAGGGAGTAGAGAAATTAGAAAACTCATTTGTATTAAATTATAACTTGGGGCTAATACTATTAGATTTATCTGAAAAAGAAGAGGCTATAAAATACCTTAATAGAGCGTATGAAATAGAACCAAGAATTGAATTAAAAGAATTTATAAAAAATATAAAATAAATTTGAAAATTATGTTGACAAAAACTTTTAGATATACTATACTATAAAAGTTGTCGCGTAAGGGACTAAAGTTTGTAAATTATCGCAAAGACAGTATTTAAAAATAAAAAAAGTTGTAAAAATAACTTGACAAACTTTATTGCCTAAGCTATAATAAAATAGCTGTTAAAAACAGCAAGAAACATGTTAATTAAATAGTGTGAAGATATAAAATTCGTGAT
>JASBZH010000057.1 GCA_029983555.1 Peptoniphilus sp.
AATGGAGTCGAAGAATCTGATGGTTGTGGAGTTGATATGTTATTTTTATGAGAAGTTTAAAATTATTTATTTATTGTAAAAATTATTTCTTATGGTTAAATATTATCTCCTTTACTACTAGATCCCTCGACTACGCTCGGGATGACGCGTTTGTAAGTTTTATACTGTAAGTGCGACTGCGCTCGGGATGGCACGGAGTGGAGTAATTTTAATAGTAACCCTATCAAGCGTCATCTTGAGCAAGCACGTAGTGCGAGTCGAAAGATCTAACACTATTGGAGTTACAGTGTTAATTTTATGAGAAGTTTAAAATTATTTATTTATTATAAAAATTATTTCTTATGGTTAAATATTATCTCCTTTACTACTAGATCCCTCGACTACGCTCGGGATGACGTGTTTGTAAGTTTTATACTGTAAGTGCGACTGCGCACTGAATGAGACGGACTGGAATGACTTTCCCTCTTCAAGTTTTAGACCCCTTGACTACACTCGAGATGAAAAAGTGGTGAATTTTTGCAGAATTCATATTTATATTTTAAAATTTCAATAAAAAAGAGAAGGTGTTAATCTCCACCTTCTCTCATATCAATTTTATATATTTTTTAAAACTTCTTTTAGATGTTTATAAACTCTTTGTGTTGATTTTATATACAGAGTTTCTTTTTGTGTGTGAGCGCCCTCTATATCTGGTCCAATTGATATTATATCCAAATTGTCGTTTTTCTCGAAGAAGACTCCGCACTCTAGTCCACCGTGAGTGAACTCCTCTTTCATCTCTTTTCCTTCGATTTCTACAAATAATTTTTCGACCATATCTCTAAATTTAGATTCTTCTCTATATTCCCATTCTGGATATGGGTTTGTAAATTCAAAGTCGAAGTCATATTTTTCTGCAATTTTTGCGTATTTATTTCCAAATTCTTCTGAAAGTTTGGAGCTTGCATATCTAAGTGAAACTAATATTTCTACGCCCTTTTCATTTTTTCTAACTATCGCAAGGTTTGATGATGATTCTAGGACTTTTTCTTCTTCGTTTAGGAATGTGTTAGGTCCTGTTGGAAGTTCGTCTATTATTTTAACTAATTTTTCTGTATCTTCTCTTGTAATCACTTCGCCATTAAAGTCGCTCTTTTGATACTCGATTTCTAGATTTCCATCTATTGATTCATATTTTTTAATGATTACTTTAATTGCAGTTTTAAGTTCTTCTTCGTCTGCTACTACTAAAAGTCTTCCTTCTCTTGGTATTGCATTTTGCTTAGTTCCAGAGTTTACATCTGCAATTTTTGCGCCTTCAAGTTCGCTTAAGAGGTCAAATATAATTTTAATCATATTGCCCTTGTTGTTTGCAATTTCCATTCCAGAGTGTCCACCCAAAAGTCCGTGTAGATGAACGTCTAAAACTTCGCCAGAGTAATTTTCTGTATCTGGTTTAAAGTTTGCAGAGAATTGCTTTCCTCCAGCTGATGAAACTGTCAAAATTCCCTCTTCTTCGGAGTCGATGTTGATTAAATAATCCCCTTCTAAATATTTTTGATCTAAATTTTTAGCTCCGTGCATGTCAGTTTCTTCTGAAACTGTAACTATTATTGTCATTGGTCCGTGCTCTTCTTCTGCAAGTGCAAGAGACATTGCAATTCCAATTCCATCGTCTGCTCCAAGTGTTGTGTCATCTGCATGAAGTTTATCTCCATCTACGATGAGCTTTATTGGATCTTTTGCAAAATCGTGATTGGACTCCTTGCCCTTTTCGCACACCATGTCCATGTGACCTTGAAGTATTACTCTCTTCTTATCTTCGTAGCCACTTGTTGCAGGAACTTTTGCTATTATGTTTAGATTTTCATCTTGGACTGTCTCATATCCCTTTTCTTCGCAAAGATTTTTTAAAAAGTCGGAGACTTCTTTTTCGTTTCCGGATTCTCTTGGGATATTCGAAAGCATTTCAAAATAATCAAAAACTTTTTTTGGTTCTAAGTTCATATTTCACCTCATTTGATAATAACTTTGTGATAAACTTTCTTGCCCTTTCTAATCATCATTTCATTGTCCTTAAAATCAGATAATGTGATAGAAATACTTGGATCTTTTACTTTTTCGTCGTTAATACTTACTCCGCCTTGTTGAATTAGTCTTCTTCCTTCGGAGTTTGAACTTATTAAAGATAAATCTTTTAGTAGATTTAAAAGTCCTATTCCATCTTTAAAGTCGTCTTCTTTCATCTCTGTTGAAGGCATGTCATCTGCATCTTTGTCTCCACCAAATAGTGAGCGTGACGCTTCAAGTGCAGATTTTGCGGCTTCTTCTCCGTGAATATCCTTTACAATCTCGTAAGCCAAAACTTCTTTTGCTTTATTTAATTCTTTTCCTTCGAGCTTTTCATATTTTGCAATCTCTTCAAGTGAAAGCATAGTTAGAAGTTTCATAAACTTAATTACATCTCTGTCGTCGCAGTTTCTTAGATATTGGAACATTTCGTATGGAGAAGTTTTTTTAGGATCAAGCCAAATTGCTCCTGCCATAGTTTTACCCATTTTTATTCCGTTTGCTGTTGTCAAAAGTTTAAAAGTCATTGCATAAACTTTGTCATTTTCCAATTTTCTAACTAGTTCGTATCCTCCAAGGATATTGGACCACTGATCAGATCCGCCAACTTCGAGCTTACATCCGTATTTTCTGTATAGATACAAGAAGTCGTAAGATTGCATAAGCATATATGAGAATTCAAAGAAAGTTAGTCCTTTTTCCATTCTATTTTTGTAGCAGTCAAAAGTTAACATCCTGTTGACAGAAAAATGAATTCCAATTTCACGCACAAATTCTAAGAAGTTTAATTTAGTTAGCCAGTCGGCGTTGTTTTCGATATATCCGTTGCCATCGGAAAAATCTAAAAATTTAGAAATTTGCTCTTTAAATCTCGCTGCATTGTGATCGATTGTCTCTCTATCCATTAGAGTTCTCATGTCGCTCTTGCCAGAAGGGTCTCCGATTGTTGTAGTTCCTCCACCCAAAAGTGCTATTGGAATGTGACCTGCCCTTTGCATGTGTTGCATAACTCTAATTTGTAAAAAGTGACCAAGAGTTAGCGAATCGGCTGTAGCATCAAAGCCAATATAAAAAGGCACTCTCTCTTTGCCGAGCATTTCTCTTAGCTCATCTTCGTAAGTGCATTCGTCAAGAAAACCTCTCTTAGTCAAAACGTCAAATACATTTTCCATAAAAACCTCCAAAAAAGATAAAAAAAGCCACGGAGATGAAAGGACGCATTCGTGGTACCACCTTTCTTCGCCAAGGCCTCAAAAAATTAAATGACTCCAATATTGTAATTCAGCTTTCGCTTACTGTATATCTTCACCGTCAAAATATTCATATTATTGTATGATATAATAATCGAAAATAGAGAAAAAGTCAAATTTTTAGATGGAAGTGAAAAAATGTACGGAATAGATATTATAGAAGTAAAAAGAGTAAAAGAAATCGCAGAAAAACACGATGGCTTTTTGGAAAAAGTTTTTAACAAAGAAGAAATCGAAAGAATAAATAAAAGAAAAGAGCCTTACGAACGCATAGCGGGAATGTATGCAGCAAAAGAAGCAGTCTCAAAAGCAATGGGAACGGGAATTGGAAAAACTACTTTTCACGACATAAAATTAAAATACGATGGCGATGTTCCTCGCGCTGAAGCCTGTGGTAAAAATTTTTATCTATCAATAAGCCACGAGAAAAATTACGCCATAGCTTTTGCTAAATTAGATGAAGATAAAATTGAACTCGACAAAGATATAATTAAAAAGTTAAAAAGAAGAGATAGCGACACGCACAAGGGCGATTACGGCAAAATAGCAATAATAGCAGGAAGTCTCGGCATGAGCGGATCAGCTTATCTATCATCTAATGCTGCACTAAAAATGGGAGCAGGTCTTGTGTATAATGTTGTGCCTGAAGAACTTTTAAACATCATGAGCATAAAATTTGTAGAGCCAATCGCAAAGAGTTTTAAAACAATAGATGCAATGATAGAATTCTTAAAAGGAATGGACTCAATCGCCATAGGCCCTGGAATGGGAACAGATGAAAGTGCCATTTTGAAATTAAAACTTGCAATTAGTTTTACTGATAAAAAAATTGTAATTGACGCCGACGGACTAAATATACTCTCAAAAAATTTAAAAATGTTAAAAGAAAGAGAAGAATTTACAACAGTACTTACTCCTCACGAAGGAGAATTTGCTCGCCTCTGCCACAAATCAGTAGAAGACATACGCGAAAACAGACTTGAGCTTTCAAAAGAATTTGCCAAAAAACACAAGGTGATTTTGCTACTAAAGGGAAATAAGACGATAATTACAGATGGACAAAGAGTTCACATTAACACAACGGGCAATCCTGGAATGGCAACGGCAGGAAGTGGCGATGTTTTGACAGGAATAATAGCAACACTTTTAAAATCGCACGACGTCTTTGATGCAGCCACAATAGGTGCATATATCCACGGACTAAGCGGAGATATCTTTGCAAATAAAAATTCCATGACGACACTTAGAGCAAGAGATTTAATCGACAATTTAGACGAAGTATTTTATGAAATTGAAAAATTATTGTAAAAAAATAATTTAGAAGAGTATAATAAATTTAAACTCACAACATTAAAGGATGATCAGATTGCAAGAAAAACCCTATCAATATATAGATATGATTTTAAATATTGGAAATATAGTAGCATACTTTGTCACTGTGAAACTATATGAAAATAATTATTCACCTATCGTTGTGGCAATTCCAGGAATATTATTTATTGTATTAAATATATTTCTTTATGTAAGTCACAACGAGAATTGGACAAAGGCTCACAAAATAGCAGAAATAATTTTAGTAATAATTTGGATAATAATTATCGCAAGTTTTATACTTAGATAAATTTAGGAGATGCAGATGTTAAAAAACAGAAAATTTATTTTTATAATTCTTTTGGTTATAGATATAGTCTTTACATACTTTGCAATAAAAGGCGAAGCTCATTTTTCAAAAGGCAGATCGCAAGATCAACTCTTCTTACAAATATTTAGATATTTTGTACTATTTGGCCCTGCAATTGTACACTACATACCTGGTGGAACTCGAGAAAATTTAAAGGAAACTAAAAAATATACAATACCACTTTTTATTTTTCTTATTATTAATGTTCTAATACCAATTTATTCATAAAAATTATTTTTAAATATTATCTTTTAAGTAAGTTTTGTAAAATAAAAGTCAATTAAAATTATATACGATAAAGTGTTCATATAATAATGCTTTGACTTATATTTTTAATTTAGATATAATGTTTATGGGTACTTTCAATCTCTTGTCACGACACTAGGTGATTAAGTATGATGGTAAAAAGAGGAGACATATTTTATGCCGACCTTTCACCTGTAATTGGGTCTGAACAGGGCGGAGTAAGACCTGTCGTTGTTGTCCAAAATGATGTGGGTAACAAATATTCACCAACTACAATAGTAGCAGCTATTACATCTCAACTTAACAAAGCGAAAATGCCTACCCACGTTAAAGTAAGAGCAAAAGAAGTTCCATTACCCAAGAATTCTGTAATTCTTCTGGAACAAATTAGAACTATAGACAAAAAAAGATTGAGAGAAAAAATTGGCAAATTCGATGCGGACATAATGAGAGATGTTGATAACGGTATTAAAGTTAGTTTGGGAATAAAATGAGGGCAATACATAACAAAAAGACTGTTCCATGTGATGTGGGATGGTCTTTTTAATTTTGTGCTTTAAAATTTTTTATTTATAAGTTGGATAATAACCTCTAAAGACGTAATTCTGAGTGTAGTAAATTAATTAACAACCCCAATAAACGTCATCTTGAGCGAGCACGCAGTGCGAGCCGAAAGATCTTGTTGTTGTGGAGTTGCAGTATTGATTTTATGAGAAGTTTGTAATTTTTTATTATAAAAGTTTTCTTAAATACAAGTTATTTTCTAAAACTGTATTTTTATTCTCTTTGTGATAAGACTTTTATTATTCTTAATTAATATCTCCTTTACTGCTAGATCCCTCGACTACGCTCGGGATGACGGTCTGGATGGATTTTCTCTACTCAAGGTCTAATACTGTAAGTGCGACTACGCTCGGGATGATGGTGTGGAGTAATTTAAATAGTAACCCTATCAAGCGTAATCTTGCGCGAGCGCGCAGTGCGAGCCGCCGTGTGCCCGTAAGGGTAAAAGATCTAACACTATTGGAGTTACAGTGTTAATTATTTTATAAAACTGCGTTTTAATGCTTTATTCGAAGGATAAGAAAGGGGGCATTCCGCATTCGCTGCGAGGCCCCCTTTCCTATCCTTCGAGCTTCCAACTAAACCCCCACGCCCACTTCGGATAACATATTCTTCATATTAATCTTTTTACTTCTCCGTAAAAAACCTAAATTTCAGAACTCGCAGATTTTTTTACTTTTATAAATTACTTATTCATACATTTTTTATTATTTTTTAAATACTCATTATGGTTTGCTCAAACATGCTGAAATTTTTTACGGTTTTTTACGAAACACTTCTTGCTGAAAATTATTCTGATTCAGTTTTTATAGGATATAAATATTTTAAAATCTAGGCACAAAATAAATCTAATATTTATA
Organism: Peptoniphilus sp.; assembly: GCA_029983555.1. Classification (GTDB taxonomy): domain Bacteria; phylum Bacillota; class Clostridia; order Tissierellales; family Peptoniphilaceae; genus Peptoniphilus_A. The sequence continues at coordinate 6,651 of JASBZH010000057.1, forward strand.
ATCATAACATCAACACTACGTCATTCTGAGCGGAAAAATTCGTTAGAATTTTGTAGACGAAGAATCTGGTGGTTGTGGAGTTGATATGTTAATTTTATGAGAAGTTTAAAATTATTTTTCTGGTTATGACTTTTATTTTGCTTAGGTTTTCACTACTCAAGTTCCAGATCCCTCGGCTACGCTCGGGATGATGGTGTGGAGTAATTTAAATAGTAACCCTATCAAGCGTCATCTTGAGCGAAGCTTGCGACGAAGGAACAAGCGAAGTCGAAAGATCTAACACTATTGGAGTTACAGTATTAATTATTTTATAAAACTGCGTTTTAATGCTTTATTCGAAGGATAAGAAAGGGGGCATTCCGCATTCGCTGCGAGGCCCCCTTTCCTATCCTTCGAGCTTCCAACTAAACCCCCACGCTCACTTAGGATGACATCTTCTTTATATTAATCTTTTTACTTCTCCGTAAAAAACCTAAATTTCAGAACTCGCAGATTTTTTTACTTTTATAAATTACTTATTCATACATTTTTTATTATTTTTTAAATACTCATTATGGTTTGCTCAAACATGCTGAAATTTTTTACGGTTTTTTACGAAACACTTCTTGTTGAAATTGCTACAACACACTTTTGTTATGAATAAAATATTATTAAAGTACAGAAATATATTAATCTACACAAAGTTCCAATACTAAGTCATTCTGAGTGAAACGCAGGGCGAAGCCTTGAATGGAGTCGCCGCGTACCCGTAATGGTAAAAGATCTAACACTATTGGAGTTACATTGTTATTTTTATGGGAAGTTTAAAATTATTTATTTATTTTAAATTGCAACAATAAGTTAGCCACTTGTAATAAATCATATCTCAAA
>JASBZH010000058.1 GCA_029983555.1 Peptoniphilus sp.
GCTTTTATAATGTGTAAAATTTTGAAAATGGATAGGGATAATGCAATTTTAGTTGGAGTTGGCTCATCAATTTGTGGTGGATCTGCTATTGCAGCAACTGCACCTATTATAAATGCAGATGATGAGACTATTGCAAAGTCAATTTCTACTATATTTTTATTTAATGTATTGGCAGCTATAATTTTTCCAACACTTGGAGAAATTTTAAACATGACTAATGAAGGTTTTGCAATATTTGCAGGAACAGCAGTAAATGATACCTCTTCAGTTACAGCAGCAGCTGCTTCATGGGATGCAATTCACGTATCAAATACTCTTGAAATGGCGACAGTTGTAAAACTTACGAGGACACTCGCAATTATTCCAATATCAATTGTACTTTCAATTTATGAAAATAAGAAAAATAACGCAGATAAAGAATTAAATGTGCTTAAGTTAATACCTAATTTTATCTTGTTCTTTGTTATGTTTTCAATTTTAACTACAGTTTTGCCGATACCAGAATCTTTTATATCATTTACAAAATTATTGTCTAAATTTTTTATAACAATGGCAATGATGGCAATTGGTCTTTCAACAGACATTGTAAATCTTATAAAAACTGGAGGAAAGTCGATAGCTCTTGGATTTATATGTTGGATTGCAGTTGCACTTATGAGTTTACTTATGCAAAATATTGTGGGTTTAATTTAATATTATTTTTAAAAAACATTGGATGTAATTTCCAGTGTTTTTTTGTAAGTTTAAAAATATGTTTAATATAGATAAAGAATTGTATATTATTATCTGTTATATTCTAAAATTTGTAGAAGTAAGTGATGGAGGAAATAAAAATGTATGTTAGGCCGTATCAGAATTCGGATTGCATAAAACTAACAGAGCTATTTTACAATACAGTGCATTCTATAAATGCAAAAGACTATACCAAAAATCAACTAAATGCATGGGCAACAGGGCACGAAGATTTGAAAAAGTGGGACGTACTCTTTCAAGAACATTACACTTTTGTAGCTGTTAAAAATAATATTATTGTAGGTTTTGGTGATATAGATAAGACGGGTTATCTTGATCATTTATTTGTTCATAAAGATTATCAAAAAAAGGGCATTGGAAGTGCGATTTGTGATATATTAGAACAATTAGTAAATGAAAATATAATTGTACACGCTTCTATTACAGCAAGACCATATTTTGAAAAAAGAGGATACAGAGTTGTAAAAGAACAACAGGTAGAAAGAAAAGGTATTTTCCTTACAAATTATGTGATGGTAAAGAAAATGTAAATTTCAATTTGTACTGATATAATTTATTTATTAATAAAGGGCATAATAAAAGAGACACCAGGTGTCTCTTTAAAATATTTAACATCAATCGAAATATAATCCCTCAGTGTCGTCTCTATCATTCATAAAATATACTAAGAGCTCATTTGCCTTTTCAAAATCTTTTTCAGAAACATAAATCCCCTTTTCATAAATAGAAAATCCAGAAACAATTCTCATAAAGTCTCCGTCGTCTTTAACAAAATATGGAATGTTGTTATCCTCTAAAAATCCGCAAATTTCGTCAAATATAAGTTTATTAGTTGAGGTAGTTAGTTTTACGTATTCATTATTATCCATACTATCACCATTTTTATTATACCTATTTTTAATATTTTAGGCAAATAAAAAAGAGCCACAAAGGCTCTTTTCATTGCTTATTACATGTTCTTTGAATAGAACTCTACGATTAATTGGTCTTCGATTTCTATAGGTATATCTTCTCTTTCTGGAAGAGAAACTAAAGTTGCTTTAAAGTTTTCATCTTTAGAGATGTATGGGTAACTTACAACGATATTAGTGTTGTAGTTTTCTTTAAACATGTCAACTTTTTTACCTCTAGCTGAAAGTTCAATTACATCGCCTGGTTCGCATCTGTAAGATGGAATATTTACTTTCTTTCCATTAACAGTTACGTGTCCGTGACTTACCATTTGTCTTGCTTGTCTAATTGAAGAAGCAAAACCCATTCTGTAACATAAATTGTCTAGACGTCTTTCTAGGAAAGATACTAGGTTAGGACCAGTTTGTCCTTGAGTTCTTTGTGCTTCTTTAAAAAGATTTACGAATTGTTTTTCAAGAACACCATAATATGCTCTTAATCTTTGTTTTTCTAGTAATTGCTTACCGTATTCTGTAAGTTTTTTATCGCTTCTAGCGGTACCTCTAGTAGCTCTTTTCATTGCCTTAGGGTGACCGCAAACATTTAATCCAAGTCTTCTAGATTGCTTGAATTTTGGATCCATCATTTTTGCCATTTTATCATTCTCCTATAAATTTTCGCCGCGATAATTTATAAGCCGACGCTATTATACTAAAACTAAGCCGTTTTGTAAAGTATTTTTGCATCTAAATCTTTAATTTATCACCAAAAAATAGATTTTTATTTTTAAAGATATTACACATTTTATCAAAATATTATTAAAAAGAAATCTTATTGGTATAATTATAACAAGAGAAAATTTAAAGGAGGTAGACATGGATTTTAAAAATTTTAAAGTTGAAGATTACATTGAAAAATATTCAGAATTAGTTTTAAAAATAGGACTAAAAATTCATGATGGTGATATTTTAGTGATAAGGGGACCTATAGAGGCTTATGATTTTATAAGAGTTCTCACTAGAGTTGCCTATGATTTAAAAGCAAAAGAAGTAGTTGTGGATTATAGAGATACGGAAATTTCTAAATTAAAATTTAAAAATGAAAGTATAGAAACTCTTACAGATATTCCACAACACAAAATTGACAAAGAAAATTATTATATGGATAAAAAGGCGAAATACTTGTCAATAACTGGTGTGGATCCAGATGCATTTAAAGAAATAGATTCCGAAAAACTTTTAAAATCAAATATTGCAAGTTCAAAAGCATTAAGAGATTTTAGCGACAAGATGATGGCAAACTTCACTTCATGGTGCGTAATTGGGGCGTCAATTGAACCTTGGGCTAAAAAAGTATTTCCAGATCTTTCAGGTAAAGAGGCAGTTAAAAAACTTTGGTATGAAATTTTTAACACAGTTAGATTATTTGAAGATGATCCAGAGATCGCCCTTGAAAATCACATCAAAAACTTAAATCACTATGCAAAAGTTTTAAATGAAAGCAGATTTAAAGAATTGAGATATTCTTCTAAAAAGGGAACAGATCTTAGTGTAAAACTTCCTGAAAATTATATTTTTGCAGGAGCAACTGATAAAAATTCGTCTGGAGAAGAATTTATTGCCAATATGCCGAGTGAAGAAGTATTCTCAGCTCCTCACAGAGAAGGTGTAAATGGAAGTGTATATAACACTTTACCACTAAATTACAATGGAAACTTAATTGACGATTTTTATTTGAAATTCAAAGACGGAAAGGTAATCGAATACGACGCGAAGGTTGGTAAGGATTATTTGAGAAATATTTTAGAAACTGATGAAAATTCTAAGAGACTTGGAGAAGTTGCCTTGGTTTCTTATAATACTCCAATCTCAATGCGAAAAATTTTATTCTTCAATACTTTATATGATGAGAATGCATCCTGTCACCTTGCACTTGGCAAAGCATATCCAAGCTGCATAGAAGGTGGAGAAGATATGAGTATAGAAGAACTAGAAAAGCTTGGTTTAAATGATTCGCTAAGTCATGTGGATTTTATGGTAGGCGATGAGACTACAAATATCGTTGGAATAAAGGAAGATGGAGAAGAAGTTCAAATCTTTAAAGATGGAAATTTTGTGATTTAATTAAAAAATAAAAACTAATCTTAGGTCAAACTGAGATTAGTTTTTTTTAGTGATAGACTTCGTAACTATGTAGTTATGAAGTCTTTCATATTTTCAAATTTTTTGTCTCCAATTCCGTCCACATTTTTTATATCTTCAATACTTTTAAACTGAGTTTTTTCTCTATAATCTATAATTTTATCGGCAGTTTTGTCGCCAACACCTGGTATATTTGTAAGTGTTGATTTATCGGCACTGTTTATATTTATTAAACTTCCACTTGAAGAGGGACTACTTGTAGTTGAATTAATTTCACTTGGAACTTCTTCACCAACTGTTGGAAGATAAATTTTGTCTTCGTCATTTAATTTTCTAGCAAGATTAATTGCATCTAAGTTTGCATCTGGAAGACTTCCCCCAGCTTCGTCAATTGCATCTGCAATTCTTGATCCAGGTGTCATTTTATATAGTCCTGGATTTTTAACTGCTCCAGATATATGTACATATAATTCTTGACTGTTTTCGTCTGAGGATTCTATTTGGATATCATTTTCACTTTTATCATCTACATATGAAAAGGATTTATCATCTGAAGTGTCTATTTGAAGTAGCTCGTCGTCATAATTATTATTAGAATTATAAAGTTCATAACCGATAAAAACAATTAAAACTAACAACAATATATAATTTAAATTCTTTTTAAAGAAATCAAAATTCATTGAAAACCTCCCAATAATCTAAATACAATTATACTCTATTTAAAGCGATTGTTAAATAATAATAATCTAATTAAAAAGTTATCACATTAAATTGATATTTATTTTGTTTAAAAAATTAAAACTTTGTGTTATAATTTATACAAACGATTCCAAAAATACATATACTAGGAGGAAAGAACTATGAAAGTTTATAAGACAGCACAAGTTAGGAACCTTGCCCTCGTTGGGCATTCTGGATCAGGCAAGACAAATTTAACAGAAGCAATGCTTTTCCAAAGTGGAGCTACTAAAAAACTAGGTAATGTTTCTGACAAAAACACTATTTCTGATTTTAGCAAAGAAGAAAAAGATAGAGGAACTTCAATCGGCACATCAATTGTCCCTATTGAATGGAGAAATTATAAAGTAAATATTATAGATACTCCGGGATTTATGGACTTTGTTGGTGAAGCGCACAGCGCTCTTAGAGCAAGTGAAGCTGCACTTCTTGTTATAGATGCTACAAAGGGAATAGAAGTTGGTACAGAAAGAATCTGGAAATACACAGAAGAAATTGGTCTTCCTAGAATTATTTTTATAAACAAGATAGATGGAGAAAATGTCAATTTTAGAAAACTTATGGAAGATCTCGAAGATGCCTTTGGCAAGAAAATTATTCCATTTTCAGTTCCTATTGGAGAAGGCGAAAACTTTGAAGGTGTAACTGATGTAATCTTCCAAAAGGGATATAAATATGTAAATACTTCCCCAGAAGAAACTGAACTTAACCACGATCAAATTAAGGCAACTGAAAGAATGTATGAAGAAATTGCAGAAGTAGTTGCTGGTTCTGATGAAGTTTTGATGGAAAAATATTTTTCCGGAGAAAAATTCACAAGAGAAGATCTTTTAAGAGGAGTAACAACAGCTTTAATTGAAGGTGATGCAGTTCCTCTATTAGTTGGAAGTGGTGAAAAGGGAATAGGAATTGACATTTTATTAAATACAATAATAAACTACATGCCGGCACCAGATGACGAAAGATCTCATCAAGGATTTAGATATAAGAGTGGAGAAGAGAGAAAAGTTTCTGCAGACGATAATTTTGCAGCAGTCGTTTTTAAAACAATTTCTGATCCTTTCCTTGGAAAAATTTCTATATTTAAAGTTCTAGCTGGAGTTATGAATAAAAATACTGAGCTATACAATGTAAATGAAGATGTGACAGAAAAGCTTAGTGGACTTTATGTTATGCGAGGCAAAGAACAAATTGAAGTTGATGAAATTTATGCAGGAGACATTGGAGCTACAGCAAAACTTTCGCACACAACTACAGGAGACACACTTTGCGACAAAAACCACGTAGTTTTATATAAAAAGATAAAGAGACCATCACCTGTACTATTTTATGCGATAGAACCAAAGACAAAGGGTGACGAGGAAAAATTATCTACTTCACTTAGAAAAATTAGAGATGAAGATCCTTCATTCGTAATAGAAAGAAATCCTGAAACTAAACAACTTACTATTGGCGGACAAGGTAGCGTTCAATTAGATGTAATTTTAGATAAGTTAAAAAATATGTATGGAGTAGAAGTTCAAACTGTTCCATTTATCATCCCTTATAGAGAGACAATCAAAAAGACTTCTAAAGTTCAAGGTAAACATAAAAAACAATCAGGTGGAGCTGGACAATACGGAGATGTTTGGATTAGATTTGAACCTTCTGAAAAAGATTTTGAATTTGATGAAGAAGTATTTGGAGGTTCTGTTCCTAAAAATTACTTCCCAGCTGTTGAAAAGGGAATTATAGAATCTAAGGAAAAAGGTGTCTTGGCAGGATATCCTGTTACAAACTTTAAGGCAGTTCTTTACGACGGAAGTTATCACGATGTTGACTCAAACGAAATGAGTTTTAAAATTGCCGCATCACTTGCATTTAAAAAAGGTATGGAAGAAGCAAGTCCAGTTTTATTGGAACCTATCATGAAGATAGAAGTTTTAATTCCAGAATCATATCTTGGAGATGTAATGGGAGATATGAACAAGAGACGTGGTAGAATACTTGGAATGGATCAAAAGGGAGATGGATCTCAAATACTAATAGCAGAAGCACCTCAAGCAGAATTATTTAGCTATTCAATCGACTTAAGATCTATGACTCAAGGAAGAGGAACATTTAATATGGAATTTGTAAGATACGAAGAGGTACCTGCAAATATAGCTGAAGATATTATTAAAAAGAGAAAAGAAGAAGAAAAATAATTAATTTATTTTATTAGAAGTTGGACAAAAGTCCAGCTTCTTTTTTAAGCTTTGACTATTTATTTTTGTTGTGGTTAAATAACAAAATAAGTTATTTTTTTAAATTTCGCAATTGGGTATATAAAAAATGTAAGAGATTTAAATTATTTTATAAAAAAATAAATAATTTTAAATCACAAAATATTTTTTAAATTGCAACAATAAGTTAGCCACTTGTAATAAATCATATCTCAAAA
>JASBZH010000059.1 GCA_029983555.1 Peptoniphilus sp.
TGGGAAAAGAGAATTTCACTTCTCAAAGCTTATCAAGTTGATAAAAAAGTTATGGAAAACGCAGGAGACGAAGCTATATTTTTACACTGCTTGCCATCTTTCCACGACACAGAAACTAAAGTCGGAAAAGATATTTATGAAAAATTTGGTTTAAAAGAGATGGAAGTTACTGACGAAGTGTTTGAATCTAAACAGTCTTTAGTTTTTGACGAAGCTGAAAATAGAATGCACACTATTAAAGCTGTTATCTATGCTACACTTAGTTAATTTAATTTAAATTTTTATAGTAAGAGAAGCCAGGTGGGCTTCTCTTATTTATAATTAGTTACATAATTAACAACTCATGTTTAAAAACTTATATTTTTATATTACAATATTTATATAAAAGGTATAAATTATTCGCTTTAATATTTATATTTAAAACATTTAAATTCACAACAAGGAGGTAAAAATGGAGTTTCAAATACCAAAATTAAAATTCCCAGATTTTTCAGAAGAAAAATATAAGAAAGCGCCAGATACAAAACTTGGCACTGTGGAAAAAGATGGAGTTGCACCAGAGTACTTTTATTTGACAAATTATATGCCGACATTTTATAAAAAGAATGATGAGTGGTTTTTTCCAGAGCACAATTCTCTAAATTGCGTTGCTGTATATGAGAATGAAGAGATTATCATCAAAGAAATACGCGATTTAGTTGTCGGTGAAAAAGTTGTCTTATCTACAAAGGGAGATTTAAATTCTGGAATATTAGTCTACAAAGACGGTTTTGAAAAGAGTGTGTATTCTACTCCAGGTAAGGCCGTTGAAACTTCATTTTCAAGAGATTATGATTTTTTATTTAATCTAATGGAACATGAAAAAAATGAAGAAGATGGACATATTGTTTGGGTTCTTGGACCTAGTGTTGTTTTTGACTATGATACAAGACATGCACTTAATAAGCTTGCTGAAAATGGATATATCGACTGTCTACTTGGCGGAAATGCAATGTGTACTCACGACTTAGAAGGTGGATTTTTACAAACTGCACTTGGACAAAATATCTACACTCAAAAAAATGTTCCGATGGGTCACTACAATCACCTAGATCTTTTAAATGAAGTCAGAATGACTGGATCAATTAAAAAGTTTATTGATGATGGAAATGTCAAAGACGGAATTATCAAAACTTTAGTTGAAAAAGATATTCCTTTTGTGCTTTCAGGTTCAATTAGAGATGACGGACCACTTCCAGAAGTTATTGGTGATACTGAAAAAGCCCTTACTGAAACTAAAAAAGAACTCAAAAAGGCGACTCTTGTAATTTGTATAGCTACAATGTTGCACAGCCTATCTGTTGCTGGAATGACATCAAGTTATAGATATAGAAAAGATGGCAAGGTTACTCCTGTTTATATGTATTCAATTGATGTTACAGAAAATGTTGTAAATAAAGTTGGCGCTACTAGAGAGAGAATGGCTTTTGTACCAATGGTTACGAATGTACAGGATTTTGTAGTAAATTGTGAGAGAGCTTTAATAAATGATTCGAAAGATATGTGCGAAAGTGAAGATATAGAAAAAAGTGATAATGAGGAGGATATTTAAAATGAAATTTGAAATGCCAAAATATCATCATCCTGATTTTGGACAAGAATTTTTAAAGAATGCACCAAATGCTACCCTAGAAGAAGTTACTAGAGATGGTATAAGTCCTAGAAATTATCACGCTCTTTCTGTTTATCCTGAATATTTCAAAATAAACGGAAAATGGGTATTGGCTGTTCAGTCTAGAATGGACACAGTATGCGTTGCCAATGACACACCAGGAGAAGAAAGTGTAAATATAGTTGAGTTTAGAAATCTTAAAAAAGGTGACAAAGTAGTTATCGGACGTACAGAAGATGCCTCAGAGGGAATTTACGTTTGGACCAAAGGATTTTTGGGAAATGAAATAAATAAAGATACATTTTCATTTAGAGCTGGTCGTTCAAGAGAGACAGCCTTTTCCATGGACTACGATAATCTCTATGAAGTTTTAAAACACGAAAAAGAAAACAATGGATATGTGACTCTCATAATTGGATCTGCTCTTTCTCTTGACAGGGACTCAAGAAAAGCTCTTGAGAGACTCATAAGAGGAGGATATGTTCAGGCAATATTCTGCGGAACTGAGACTGCAGCTTTTGACCTTGAAAGAGGACTTTTTGACACATCCTGGGGTCAAAATCACTTTGAAAAGGAACAAAATACAACTAGAAACCTATTTGCAACTATAAATCTTGCTAGAAAATACGGTTCGACAAAAGCACTAGTTGAATCTGGACTTGTGAAAAATGGATTTATTAAGGCTTGCGTTGAAATGGATGTGCCTTTTGTAATTGCTGGGACTATACGTGATAGACTTGGACTTCCCGAGACTATAAATAATGTCTACGAGGCTCAGGATACTATGAGAAGTCATTCAAGAAAAACTTCCACAATTATTATGATGTCTGCAATTTTATTTACAATTGCAACTGGAAATATGACTCCTTCATACAATGAATTTGATGGAGAAGTTAGACCAGTCTATATGTATACAGTCGACATTCAAGAATTTGCAGTAAATAAATTATCAGATAGAGGAACTGTTACTGCAGTTTCTATGGTTACAAATGCGCAAGATTTCATTAGAAATGTGGACAGAGCTTTAAATTGTTAAAATTATTTAATTAAATAAGTGTGCTGCTTAAGTGACAGTGCACTTTTTTTGTAAAAAAAATTGGAAGGTAAATATGAAATTAGAAGAATTTTTTAAAAAATATAATAAAGTTGCATTGGCTTTTTCTGGCGGTGTTGATTCGTCATTTTTATTGTACTCTGCAATAAAAAATAATGTGGATGTTTGTGCCTACTATGTAAAGAGTGATTTTCAGCCACAATTCGAATATGAAGATGCGCTAAATCTTGCAAAAAACTTAAATGCAAATTTAAAAGTTTTAAATGCAGATGTCTTAGATAATGAAGATATCTCAAAAAATCCTATAGACAGATGCTATTATTGCAAGAAAGAAATTTTTGGAAAAATTTACGACGAGGCCAAAAAAGATGGATATAAAATTTTAATCGATGGCACAAATTTTTCTGATGAATATGATGACAGACCGGGAATGCGTGCAAAAGATGAATTAAAAGTGTTATCGCCTTTAAGAGAGTGTAAACTTACAAAGAATGAAATAAGAAGACTTTCAAAAGAAGCTGGATTATTTACTTGGGATAAACCGTCGTATTCATGCCTTGCTACGAGGATAATGACTGATGTGCCAATAACTAAAAAGAAACTTATGAGAACTGAAAAATCAGAAGACTTTATGAGAAAACTTGGATTTACAGATTTTAGAGTTAGAAATATTGGTGATGATGCAAAAATAGAAGTTGTATCGAGTGAATTTGATTTAGTTATTAAGTATAGAGAAGACATTTTAAAGGAACTTTCAAAATATTTTAAAAAAGTTTTGCTTGATTTGGAGGCTAGAAACTGATGGAAGAAAGAGAAATCTTAGAAAAAGTAAAAAGTGGAGATATATCTATTGAATCTGCACTTCGAGAACTTAAAACTAAACCATTTAAGGACATTGACTTTGCAAAGATTGATTTGCAAAGAAAACTTAGAACTGGAGCTGGAGAAGTTATTTATGGTTCAGGAAAAACTCCTAATCAAATAATAAAAATAATCGACACTATGTTAGAAAATGGTCAAAAAAATATTCTTATCACTAGACTTTCCAAAGAATCTGCTGAAAAAATAAAAGATAGTTTCGAATTAAAATATTTTGAAGACGCAAAAGTTGCAATTTTTGGAGAGTTTATGAAAGCTTCGGGGCTTGGAAAAATTGTAGTGGCAACGGGAGGCACAAGCGACATTCCTGTTGCAGAAGAGGCGGCTCTTACTGCAGAATTTTTGGGAAATGAAGTAATTAGACTATACGATGTGGGAGTAGCAGGACTTCACAGACTCCTAGCACATATAGATGAGCTTACAGATGCAAGCGTAGTAATTGCAATTGCCGGAATGGAAGGGGCACTTGCAAGTGTGATAGGTGGACTAGTAGAGGCACCTGTCATTGCAGTACCAACAAGTGTGGGATATGGCGCATCACTAAATGGAGTTGCAGCACTCCTTTCAATGTTAAATTCATGTGCAAGTGGTGTGAGCGTAGTAAATATTGACAATGGATTTGGAGCTGGTTTTTTGGCAAATAGAATCAACCATATGGAGGAGAAAAAATGAAAACACTTTATTTAGACTGCGCTATGGGGATAGCTGGAGATATGTTTACAGCAGCACTTTTAGAATTATTTGATAATAAAGATGAGATGGTTAAAAAACTAAATGCCATTGGAATACCAAAAGTAGAATTTACAATTGAAGATACTATTAGAAGTGGCATTAAAGGAACGAGATCTATCGTAAAAGTAGATGGTGTGGAGGAAGAGATAAGTGATATTAATTTAGATAATAAAAATAATCATCACTATGAGCATATCCACACTCATGAAGTACTTCAAAATCACGTTCATACTCATCCTCATAAAGAACATCCAGATAGCCATCACCACCACATGCACAGAGGCATGGATGAAATATCTGAAATAGTAAATAATTTAAATCTTTCTTCAAAGATAAAAGAAGACGTAATCGAAGTCTATAATTTAATAGCAAAGGCAGAGAGCATTTCTCACAATGTTGATATTAAAGAGATTCACTTTCATGAAGTTGGATCTCTTGATGCAATTGCAGATATAACTGCCACATGTTTATTAATTGATAAGCTAAATGTAGATAAAATTATTTCATCTGAAATAAATGTTGGAAGTGGACATGTTCACTGTGCTCATGGAATACTTCCAGTTCCCGCTCCTGCGACAAGTTATATTTTAAAGGGTCTTCCTATTTATAGCGGAGAAGTTAAATCTGAACTTACAACTCCTACTGGAGCTGCACTTCTAAAATATTTTGTAGATGAATTTAGAGAAATGCCCGTCATGAATGTAGAAAAAATTGGCTATGGGATGGGAAAGAAGGAATTTGAAGTTTTAAACGCTCTAAGAATTTTTATGGGAGAAAGTAAAAATGAGAGAGACTCTATTTACGAACTTTCTTTAAATGTCGACGGCATGACTGGTGAAGAGATAAGTTATGCAATGGAAAAGTTATTTGAAGGTGGAGCAAGAGAAGTCTATGTAGTCCCAATTTTTATGAAAAAATCTCGCCCAGGAAATTTAATTAGAGTTATGTGCGACAAAAAAACAAAAGAAAATTTAATTGAACTTATTTTTAGATACACTACAACAATAGGAGTTAGGGAAGTCGAAACGAAAAGACATATTTTGGATAGGAAGATTTACAAAAAGAATTCCAAACTTGGAGGATATAGATTAAAAAAATCGACAGGATATGGTGCAGTGCGTGAAAAAATTGAATATGACGATTTGAAAAAAATAGCTAATAAAAATAATATGAGTATAGGTGAAGTTAGAGAGTATTTGAGAAAAGAGGATGTGTAATGTTTTTCTAAGTATAACTTTTAACTGTTTTTATATATTAAATAACTAAAATTTTAGTTTATTTTATACAATTACTGTGATATTATATAAGTTAAGAAAAATGTTTTCATAAGGAGGTTATTATGAACGAGAGTATAAAAAAGGTTGTAATATTTGCAATTTTTATCTTAGTGTTACTATTATTTTCTCTTACTTCTTTTTTTAGTGAATCTCTTCTTTGGCCAAATTCAGATGTTACAAGAGAATTTGACGGCATTATATTTAACAATGCTGAAGGAATTGACGACTTTAATGTATTTAGATCTACAATAGGAAATGGCGACAAAAGGCTAGTTAAATATGACATTAAATTTAATTATAGCGGCGAAGATTCTACAGCTAGAATTTTGGGTACACCAGTTAGACAAATTTTCTTTGGAGAAGGAGTTAATTATAAAAAATCAAATGCAAATTTAAAGGGCGATTTTGACAAAGTAAATGAGACTTTATTCCAAGAAAAATTGAGATTAAAAGACTTTTTTAACAAGACAAATAATAAAGAATTTTCTGCGCTTAGTGAAATAAAATTAGATTTGTCAGAAGAAATTGGAGAATATGACTTCACAGTTTATTACAAACCTAGTCCACTTTATTTTTCTGGAGCACAAAGAGTTGAAGATGTATCAGTATTTGTGACTAATTCAAAAGTAAATGATTGGCAAGAAAGCACAAAGAAAACTGACAGCGTAAAAGAGGCATTCAACAATTCAGGTTACTACATAAATAAACTTGAAACTGTAAATGAAAAGTTAGTTAGTAAAATTGCAACATTAAATACAGTATCAACTGTCTTATTTATTCTTATTACAATTGCCACATTGGCTCTTTTGTGGATCAAGAAGGGTAACTTTAAAATATACTTAGTATCTCTTTTTGTAATGATTCCAACTTTCTATAGATTTATTGGAAAAGGAACTAGCAACTTGGGAGTTTTAATTGCCTATCCAATTCTTGCTTTCATAGCATCAATTATCGCAAAACTTATTTCTAAAGAAGAAATTAAATTAAATAAAAATGATTTAAAACAGTCACTTGCTTTTGCTATTTTATATTTCATAGCATCAATTGTATTATTTATAATACCAAGGACGTTCATTTAAAATATTAACTCAACTGCTTATGTAGTTGAGTTTTTTTATATCTATTTTTAAGAAAAAGTTTTTATAAATTAAAAAAATAATTTGTGATATAAATTTTTAAATTTTATATAATTTTAATATTAATTTTTTATATTGGTAAAAATACCATTTTATTTAAAAACAGATTAAAATTTTAAA
>JASBZH010000060.1 GCA_029983555.1 Peptoniphilus sp.
TATAATATTTCTTCTCTCTCTTCTGGTGAACAAATTGTGTCCAATATATATGAATAGGACTGAGAGTGAACTGATTCTTGAAATCCCTGGATTGAAAGGCATAGGTTTATTTCATTTGCCGTTACATAGGACTGAAGTTTTGGTATTTGAGCTGTTTGAAGTGAGTCAAGATAGATTAAAAATGAAAGTATCTTGTCATAAGCTACCTTTTCAGCTCTTTCTAAAATTCTATAGTCCTTGATGTCTTGGGAAAGATTAATCTCTTCGGGAATCCAAAAGTTATTCATAGCTTGTCTGTACCAATCTGATGTCCACTTGTATTTTAGATTGTTAAAGTCATTGAGATTAGTTGTGTTGCCGTTAATTATTCTTCGCTTTGAAGTCTCTATATCTCCGTTTTCGTTAAATAGTCCTCTTTTTTTAAGTTCCATATTTTCTCCTTTAAGATGCACAATAATCACATTCTTCTACTTCAAGTGATTTACTTCTCACATAGTAAACTGATTTTATCTTTCGCTTTGCAGCCTCTATATAAAGATCTAGCACTCTTCTCATTGTAAATTCTGTCGTTATATAGAAATTTATTGACTGAGACTGGTCGATATGTCTTTGTCGAACTGCAGCTGCTCTTATCAAAATATGTTGATCGATTTCGTGAGCATTTTCGTATAGCCAAAAAGTTTTAGGTGTTAGATCTGGCGCAACTCTTGGAAGTATTGATCCCTTCTTTTCTTCCAAGAAGTATCTCTTCATCACTGGATCTACTCCAGCAGTTGTTGCTGCAATTATTGATGTTGAGCCAGTTGGTGCAACTGCCATTATATATCCATTCCTAAGTCCGCTTTCGTGAACGCTCTTTTTGAGTTTATCCCACTTTTCGCCTTTGTAGTCGCGAAGGTCAAAGTAATCTCCATTGTCCCAATCTGATCCTTTGAAAAATTCATAGGATCCCTTTTCTTTTGCGATTTCATTTGATGCGCTTATTGCGTGATAATTTATTCTTTCATAAAGATCATCTGCCCACTTTAGATGCTCTTCTTCATCAGAAAATGCAATTCCTGCCTTTGCAAGTGCGTGGTGATATCCACTCGTTCCAAGTCCAATGGAGCGGTACTTTCTGTTTGTAACTTTTGCATAAGGTATTGGATAATAATTTAAGTCTATTACATTGTCAAGAGCTCTAACAGTAGTTCTAACAACATCTTTTAGCTCTGCGTCATCTTCTAAATTTATATTTCCAAGTACGAGTGATGCCAAGTTACAAACTACGAAGTCTCCTGGTTTTGTCTTTGTAACTACAATTTCATCTCCATCTTCTGTCTCAATAGATGTTGAGAGTGTCTCTATAGGGCTCATGTTTTGCATAATTTCTGTGCACAAGTTTGAGCTGTAAATCATGCCGACATGTTTATTTGGATTCATCTCGTTTATATTGTCCCTAAAGAATGCAAATGGCGTTCCAGTTTCTGTGAGAGATTTGATTATTAATCGAACCATGTCCTTTACGCTCATCTCGCGCCTTGAAATATTTTCATCTGCGATACATTCTTTGTACTTTTCTTCCCACTCATCTCCGTAGTAATCTTCGAGTGCAAATCCCTTTTTCATTAAAACTTCATGCGGATCAAACATGTACCAAGTCGCGTTTATATTCTTTTCTGCAAGTTCAAAGAAAAGATTTGGATAACAAACTGCGGGGAATATGTCGTGTGCCTTCATTCTGTCGTCGCCGTTATTCGTTCTAAGTTGCAAAAATTCTGGAATATCTTTGTGCCAAGCATCTAAATAACATGCAACACTTCCTTGACGAACTCCGAGTTGATCAACTGCAACTGCAGTGTCATTTGCAAGCTTTATCCACCTTACAACTCCACCTGCGACTCCTTTAAAACCCCTTATATCTGAACCTGTAGCTCTAACTTTTCCAAAATAAAGTCCCATTCCGCCGCCGTGTTTTGAAATCTGTGCAAAGTTATCTATTGAGCGATAAATTCCCTTTAGAGTGTCTGGCACTGTGTCGATAAAGCAAGATGAAAGCTGATTATATGGCTTTCTTGCATTACTCATTGTAGGTGTTGCGACAGTTACTTTTAAGGTTGAGTAGATGTCGTAAAACTTTTTGGCCCAATACATTTTGTTTTCTTCTGGTATTGCAAGATGCATTGCAATTCCCATAAACATCTCTTGAACTGTCTCGACGAGTTTTCCCTCGTGACTTCTAATTACATATCTCTTGATTAGTAGATCGAGACCTGAATAATTTAAGAGGCTATTTCTAGAATTGTCTATATAATCTTCGAGCTCCAAAATTTCATCTTTGTTATAATTTTCTAAAATATATTCACCGTATAGTCCCTTTTCAGTTAAAAATTTAATCTTTTCGTATAGATTTTTTATGCCGTATTTTGAGAGATTCTTTTTTATATTTTCATTTAAATCGTAATTTAAAAATATTGCAGCGATAAATTCCCACCTGGGTGAATCTTTTGTAGTTAGTTCGCTTGCAGCTTTTATGAGTTCTCCAAGATAAGCCTCCTGAGACTCACCTTCCTTTACAAAAGAGTCAAACTTTCTGTACAAATCTTCAAGTGAATACCTGCTATCGTCATAAGATTTCCTTATGTCACTTAAAATGTTTAAAAGGGCCTCGTCTTTAATATACTTGCCGAACTTGTCAATTATGAGTCGCTCTTGAGTGTGCTTATTTCTGTACAAAATAAAAGAACGAACAACATCTATGTGTTTTTCGTCAATTAATTTTAGCTCAACTAAGTCCTGAATTTCTTCCACTGTCGGTGGGTTTTTCGGATCGTATCTATCCATAAATGTGTCTTTAATTTCAAGAGCGTATCTCTCTAAATCTTCTTCTTTATATTCTTTATTTATAGATTTAAAAGCTTTTTCAATGGCGTTTTTGATCTTCAAGTGATCAAAATCGACACTCCTTTTATCTCTTTTTAAAATTTTCATATATCCCCCATATAGTAGTAAAATATTATTTTTTAAAGTTTTTGCTACTATATATTATCATATAGACTATTTCTTTTGTAGGTATTAGGTAAAAGATTTATTATTTACTTTTTATTTTGAATTTAAAAAATCCCCAATCAATTGGGGACTTTTAAATACATTATTTTAAATACTCTGGCAATACGTAATTGTTATTGCCTCCAGGTTCTTCTGTCTTTATTAATTCTACCAATACTTTGTAAAATCCTTCTACCATTACGTCTTGATCTTCTGGAGCTTTTCCTGACATTTGTGACCATGAGTCAGCTTCAAACCACAAACCTTCTCCATCTTTTAATCCAAGAGCTTTTGGATCGAGTTTAAGTTCGTTTTTAATTTGTTTTTGATCGTAGAATTGCCATTTAGTTTCAGGAAGCTTGTTGTTCCACAAACTTCTTTCGAAAATATCCTCAGAATTTGGATCGGACATTCCAGGTCCATAAACTTCTATAGTGTATGAATTTATTCTGTGTCTTCCATAAGTGTAGTCAATCATTTCTGCTGATGTTGGGTAGTCACTGTGAGATTGTTTTGCGTAGAAATTTCTTCCAGTGTAATCAGTATAAATTTTTGCCAACTTTTCAGATACTTCTTTCATGTGTGGAATTTGAGAATCTAGTTCATTATTAGGATCATAAGCTCTGTAGCACCATGGATATAAAACTGATTGTTGTCCAGTGTGAACTGATGTCATTGCATCAACTGGATATTTAGCAAAAAATCTTTGAATTGCCTTAACCTCAGGTTCCATTCCAGCAGCCTTTCCCTTTCCATTTGTGCGAGTCGCATCTTGACCTATTACACTTTTAGAATCTTTGTTAACTTCTGGGTCAGTTTCAATATCGTATCTTCCGTAATTGTATTCGAAAGTTCTATTTAAATCGATTCCGCTAGATCTTGGATCGTCGCCGAGTTTTCCATTCTTATCCCAATCAGGACTTTCCATTCCAATTTCAATTCTATCTTCGATTTTTGTGTCTTTCTTTCCCTTATATACTGTAGATATAAATCCGTCGCCGTTTATATCTGTGTATGGATCAGAAAAAGATACTCCATCGCCATTTTTATCAGTTGGATGTAGGTTTGGTCTATTGTTAAGTACAAAAGATTGGATGTATCCGTCTGGATTCATTACTGGCACGATATAAATTATATATCCATCTAAAATTTCTTTAATTTCTTTTGTTGTCGAATTTTTGCAAAGTGCTATTGCAGAATAAAGTGCAGACTCTCCGCCCTCTTGTTCACCGCCGTGAATATTTGCAATTACTGCAATTCCAGTCTTTTTGCTGTCGTCGATAGCCTTGTTAGTTATCTTTAGACACCAAATATTATTCTCTCTCCAAGTTGTTCCCAAAGAAAATAATTCAGTGATTTCTGAATAATCTTTGGATAAATTTTTTAGTGTAGATTCATATTCTGCAAATGTATGCCTATCTTTGAAGTTAAGTTCTTTTGCTGAAGCTGCACTAACTGGAATAATCATGGAAACTACCATAATTATAGCCAAAACAGTTGACAATAATTTTTTCATAAAACCCTCCTTTTTAATAAAAAAACGATACCATTTACAATCTCAATGTAACAAATATATGTTAATTTGTCAATGTGATAAATTATAACATTATTCCTTTCGTCTAAGGTACAAATTAATTCCAATAAAAATCGTCAAAATTACAAATGGTATAGCAATTTTTAAGGCAGGCTCATAGTTTCCATCTTTTATATATTGGGCCATTCCCCAAATCATGAGCATATATACTCCCGCAAAAATTACTGTGCAAATTATTTTAATAATTTTTACAATTACTCTTGTAGTTTTTGTGTCTTTCTTTTTTAGATACTCATAGAAACTAAAAAGCAACATAAATATTGCCATTTCTATTAAAAAGTTTATAAATCTATCCATCTTTTCCCCCAAAAATTAAATTATGTATAAAATATTTCAAATAAAAGAGACCTCAAACGAGGCCTCATAAAATTTTAAATATTATCTAACTACTGCGAATAGAGTTTCTGCAGCTTTTTTAGCTGAATCTTCAACTTTTTCTGCTGGTTCTTCTTTAGCTTTAGTAGATTCTTTTGCTTCTGTGTTTGTATCTTCGGCTATTTCATCTTCTAATTTTGCTTGATACTTTTCTAGAAGTTCTTTGTTAGATTCAAGTTCTTTTTTAGCTTCTAAAAGTTTTGCTTGATCTTCGCCTTCCCACATTTCTTTAATTTGTTTTTCTACTTCATCGCTATCCATTTCTTTAAGCATTGCTGCAACCATAGTGTAGTTGTCTTCTTTTTCTGCTTGAGCTAGTTTTTCTGTCAATTCTTCTTCAGAAATGTTGTAGATGTCAACTATTGGCATAATTTCATCTTCAGTGTATTTAACATTATATCCAAAAGCTTCTGATACGAATCTTACTGGAATATAAGTTTTGTTATCTACTATAACTGCAGGTGAGTCAAGTGCCTTTTCTTTTCCATTAACTAGAGCTTTATCTTTGTCTATAGTTAATACAATTTTGTCGCTACCCTTAGTTACTGTTACAGTTCTTGCTTTGTCGTTCCAATCAACTTTAGCGCCAATCTTTTCGTAGAATGATCTTGCGCCAAGCATTGTCCTGTTGTTCATAACTTTTGGAAGTGCTTCTGGATCATCAAAAGTTATATCTTCGCCATTTACTCTAACTGTAGTAAGATTTCCCATATCTGGAATTAATAGATCCATGTATTCGGCCATTGTAATTTCTTTTGCAGAAGTTGGGAATGCTATTTTTATGCTTTCGTCTTTAGTTTGAGTAGCGTGTCCATTTAATCTTACACTTACAAAGTCGTTGATGTTAAATGTAAGATCCATTTCTGATTTGTAATTGTCGTCGCCAAAAGTTGATTTTTCAGAAATTTTTGAACCTTTTAGCATACCTTTAATCTCTTTTGCAGACTCTTTGATTTTTGCTGCATCGTATTCGTTTTTAAGATTCTTAATTGCGTCTTTATCTCCTTTTGCCATATTAGGTTCAATTTTTGTAGCTATTGCTAGTACATTTTCTGAAACTTTGTCCCAGTTTTTAACAATTTCATCAGAACCACTTATTACATTGTCGATAATTTCATCAGAAGTCGCATTGAAAGTATAAGTGTTTCCATCAACTTTGTAGTCAATTGTTGGTTTGAAATCTCCAAGTGCAACGTCTAAAAGATTCATTAAATCAGATTTAAATTCTTCTGAATTTAGATATTCAATAGTCTTTGGACTAATTGCTCCAGGTGTGTTTTCTCCTACTTCTCCAGTAGATATTGCAATATAGTCTTCTTTGATGTCTTTAACTGCGTCGGCGTTTATAAATTCAAAGAGATCTTTTTGTAAATAAATTTTGTCTTTGTTAACAAAAACATTCATGTCAAGAGTATCTGGAAGTTTTTCGATATCTTGAATGTCTTCCTCAGTGCTTTCGTTTTTAATAGCGTCTTTTACAGTTTTAAGGTCCATTTTAACTCTAACTTCAGCTTTGTCTTTTCCTTCTTGCTTTCCTTCAAAAGTAACAGGGAATTTCATATTTAAAGTTTCAGAACTTTCTGGATCTTTAACTGTTATATCATAATTAAATTCTCCATTTACTTTTGATCCTTTCCAGCTATTAACCTTATTTGTAGCATCTATATAAGATGTTGTATTAGGTGTACATGCAACTAACATTGCAAGTGTTATAAAAATAGCTAGAATTGAAAAAATTTTCTTCTTCATAATAACCTCCTCGTATAATAATGTTGTAGTTTAAAAAAACTACATTTTCTTTTCT
>JASBZH010000096.1 GCA_029983555.1 Peptoniphilus sp.
AAGAGAGGTGATAATGTTAAATTTAAATGCTCTTAGTACCATATAATTAAGTTATATTAAGAAAACTTATTTTACAATATGTCTAACTAGAGTACAAAAGTTGAGGTTACTTAAAACCTAATATTATTAAACAAGGAGGAAAAAATGGAAAATAAAAAGTATTCAAAAAGGATATTGGCATTATTCTTATCACTAATAATGTTTATTGGAATATTACCTTTAAATGCTTTTGCAGCAGTAGAACTTCCTGATTGGGATAAAGCTACTTCTGAAAAAAACTTACAAAAAATTGATTGGGAATTACCTGCAGGCACAAAGATACACGCAGCCGGTATGGCTGGAGTGGCAATATCAAACTTTGGTGTATCCTTCCAGGGTCACTTTGTAGATGAAAACGGCAGGGTAGTATTAAAGGGAATTACAAGTCAAAGGCATATCACTACTGCACCTATGTGGAAACATATTGCATTTAGATTCGATGAAGATCTATACAAAATGATTGACTTTGAGAATTCTTATATTATGTCCGACAATAGAAAATCTAAAAGTAGATTTACGAGTGCTAATTTTATAGGAAAAAATGAAAAAGTTGTACCTTTTATAGATTCAGGTTCTGGATCTGTTCATAGACCATTTTATTTGGTTTTAAAGGAAGGATACACTTGGGATCAAGTTGCAGAAGGTGGTGGACATATAGTTCAAACAAGGCTATTTAACACAGACGGTTCTCAAGTCTGGTCCAAGCATTCCAATACTTATACTGAATATCCTGATACAAGATTAAACTACAATACCTATACTCAGTCATTCCCAATTAATAATATGATTGAGGAAAGGAATAAACTTAGGACAGGTAGGATTCCTAGTGGAATTACAAACTATGTCGACTCCGTAGCATCAAGAAGTTTATTTTTACCAGATGAAGGCAAACTAAGAGTTATATATCAAAATACTCACAATAATATGTATTCAAATAGTAATACTGAGTATAAGGCTTTTAGACAAGCTTTTTCAACAGAGTTTAAAAATTATTTAAAGCCGGACGAACGAGACAGAATAGCAAATATTTATATAAAAGACCATGCTTTTAGTCCATATGGAAATGAGCCTTCTTTCCATCCAATAAAGATGGAAGATTTAAATACCTTTGGAAATACTACTAGTTTTATCGTAGCAGATTCCAAATTTAATTTGGCATATGATGATATAAAAGTGTCCAGATTACCTGCAGGAAAAGCTAATGATTATATTTTTTCACAACTAATTACGACAAATCCTGTAGTTACAATTGTTGAATACAATGTAGACACAGAAAAAATAGAAAAAGATTTATATAATAATGATCAAAATGCAATGGCATTCGCTTTTGATTCCATGTTTTTGGAAGATAGCCAGCCAGTCACACATTTTGAAATTAAAACAACGGAAGATATTAATGTGCCTACAGGCTCAACCGTTAAAGCATTATATGACGCACCAGGAATAGGTGGAGATTATCAATATCATGCAAACATCATGTTTGGAGATAATAAAGCTTTAGATCTTATTTATCTAAAAGATAGATCTTCATTTAAAAATAGTACTGGTGGCAAAGATACTAATGGTACTGAGTTTACTATAGATAAAGGTTTCAAAATACCAGCAGATACAAAGGTTACTATTGTTAATATGGATGATAATTTAAATAGTATGTCTGATATAAGATTTGAAATTGTAGGGCCAGATGGAAATACTATTTATAAGGAAACTGCGAAGAAAAATCCTGCAAAATTCCATGAGCCTGAAATTCTTCAAGAATCTGATATTATATCAGCAGGAATTATTGGAGAAACAGAGACTCCTATAATACATGAAATATTTACTGACAGTAAAAAAATGGACGGTCTAATAAAGACGCCAAATGCATGGATTTATGCAAGTTATATTAATGGAGATCCACAAAAGATATTGGCATATGAAACTGAAAACTTCGTACCTGAGGGAACATCTGATGACGAGAAGTATGAAATACCTGGCAGTGGCAGTGGCGAAGATAGAGTAGCTGATAATAAAACTGAATTCATATCAGGTCAAGAATTCACAGGTTATCCATTTAAATTTGGAACTATTAAATTGCCAGATGGATTAGAACTAAAGAAGGATATGCCAATAAGCTTCAGAGATAAGGCACCATCCAGAGTCAGATCAGAAAGTGTAACAGAGCAGGTTCAAGCAAAAGTTCACTTTGACTTACTAGGTGAAACTTCAAAGATTGATGGAAAAGATGTTATTGAGAAAATAGCACCTCTAAATAAAGAATATACTAATACTTTTAAAGAAGATGGAACAGTCATTGAGAATAAAGATTATAAACCTTCCGGCTTTGCAAAAATTGAAAAGGGTGAAGTTGTTGGCGCAGATAATCTTAGAACAGTTGAAGATAAAAATACTGTTGAAGTAGAACAAAAATTAACAGACAAAAATGGAGCATCTAATACAGTTAAAAGAACTGTAATTAACTATTTGGATCACAATGATAAAGCCTATGATATAGAAGCAAATGATGAAAAAATTAAACAAGAAGAAATTGAAAGACTTATACAACGTCAATTTCCTGTTGGCGATGAAGTGAATCTTCCAAATGCAAAACGTATTATTGGTTGGACTACAGTAAAACTTGAAGATGAAAAAGACGGTAAAACTGCAGAAGAAAAGTTCTACGAATTAGTTGATTCAAAAGATGAACAAGGCGAATCTAATAAAATAGTTACAAAGCTCGAAGATTGGGAAAAAGCAAGTACTGAACCTTATGTATTTAATGAGCAAAGTCCTATTGATAAAGAAACGACAGTATATGCTGTCTATGGTTCTCCAACAATTGTCCTTCACTCCGGTGTAAATGACGCCGAAGGAAAAGAAATTATAAAAAGAATTCCTATTACTCAGTCTGATATCGATAATATTGATAAACATTTAGGAAATCTTGATGCAACATCTCAGGCTACAGTAAAGAAAAATACAATTATTAAAGAAATGCCGCAAGTGCCATATACTGACAGAGAAGAAGATGTAAATAAAGTACAAGATTCTATATTAAAAGAATTTAAAAAAGATAACAGCACATTTATAGGATGGCGTGCATACGAAAGTGAAGAAGGATTTGCGGCTGGAAACAATAACATTCGCATTTCCGCTTTACAGAAAGGAGAAATTTTCACACAAGATGGTTCTAAAAAGAATGTGCCAAAACTAACAGAGTCATATACAAATCTTTTACAGGATAAGAGTAAAGCAACTTTGCCAAATGGTTTTAACTTCTCATTTAAATCTGATGATTTTAATTTAGATGAAGGTACAGTTGGAGCAATTATCAAAAATGTCAAAGAGGTTCACCTTTATGCAGTGTATCGTCCATTCTTCGAAATAACAGTAAACCCACAATATAAATTAGTAGATGAAACTAAAGGACAATATGGCGAATATGTGGATGGAGTAGAACAAGAAAAGCAAAAGGCTATAAATATAGGATTATTGTATAGGACTGCTGCAACAGGCTACAACAATCCAACTGTTGATGCTTCAGCAAACTATAACCCTGTGGGAGATAGAGATAGCTTAAGGAAATGGACTCCTGGAAGTCAAGATAGTCCAAAATGGTCTGAACCAGGATTTGATGTTTTAGGACAAAGACGTTCTTATGTGTCCGTAGTTGTACCTGAAGGAAAAGAAGATGCCTATACAAACTTCGCAAATCCATTTAGTGAAACAAGTTGGTCAAATTTAGGAATCTCCACATATGTTAAAAAAACAGGGCAATCACTTGATCCGAATGCACCTAAGAATTTGTATAATGGAGAATCTGGAAGAGATCCGTATGGCCAAGCTCTTGCTAAGACTCAATCTTTTGAATTTGAAAATAACGGAGATGTCGACGCGTTCACATCTGCTACAGCAAGAAAACCTATTTTAAATGGTACAAAAGAAGTTACCGGCTATGACATTGTTATGACAAACGCCCTTGAGACGCTTCCTACACCAGAATTTGATAAGTTAAAAGATACTGATAATCAAATAAAATTAAAGTGGGATAATAATGAATCTTATAATTCAATAGACAAAGTTGAGGTTAACCTTGATGGAAAAACTTACACACTTACAAAAGGAGAAGATGGAACATTTACTGGTGAAAATATATCTGCAATTGTCCAAGATGACAAGCTTGTAATTACAGGTATTGACCTTACAGATAAAGGTGGAAGAGATATAGTAGCTTTCTACTTTAAGACAACAGAAACTGGTGAAATGAAGAGTTCACCAGGGTCAATAAGAATTTTATCTGATAAGACATCTGCTCCAGTTGAAGAAATGAACCAAGGTGTAAAAGAAAATCCGAATGATAAAACCACAGTAGAATTTATGGTTCCAGACAAGACTTTAGATCAAGTTGGAGTGGGTTCAAAATATACAGCTGAAAAGTGGAATCCTGATACAAATAGTTGGGAAAAAGTCGGTGAAAAAGAATTAACTGAAGCTGATAAAATTGCTGACAAGTTCGGTGGAAATAAATATACTATAGAACTTGATAATGTAAAAGATGGCGACAAGATCCGTATCGTTGCCGAAGAAAGCAATCCAAATGCAGAATCAGGATATTCTAAACCAGCGTATTCTGCAGGAGTAGATAATGATAATACAGATGCTCAACCTGAAGAGGGAGAAGTCTTTGTTACACTTGATTTAACAGGACCTTCAGGTGAAATTAAGGGTGAAGACGAAACATTCAGACGCTTTGTCAATCTAAAAGGTGAACTTTCAGAAATTCCTGACGGTCAAAAAGTTACCCTTGAAATTAACACTTCAGGAAAGGGTAAGGGTGATAAAGATAACGATATAAGAACTTTTGATACAAAAGATGAAGCAATTGAATATCTTTACCGAATTATAAGAAATGAAGAAATGCCTGAAATGTGGATTATCGCAAAGGATAAATTTGGAAATGAAGCATCTAATGAAGTTATTTATGAAAAAACATATACGCTTGAAACTAAAGTACGTGATACAGAATATAGGAAAAAGAATATCAAAGTAACTTCAGATATGGATGGAGCAGTTGTAAAAGCAGAAGTATTTAGTGGAAATGATTTAGTAGCAGAAGGCACTGCAACTGTTACAAATGCCAATGAATTTGTAAAGCTTGATCTTTTAAAAGATGGAAAAGCTTATAGACTTCAAAAGGGCGATCGAATTCATATAACTGCGAAATTAGTACAAGGTGATAAAACTTATACTGCAAATCCTGCAGATAAAATAGTACGTTAAACTTTAAATTATAGGAGACTTGGGGAGCTAAGCTTCCCAAGGGACCTTACTAATTATGGAAAAGAGAAAGGATAGGGTATGAAATCTAAAAAGATTATGGCTCTACTTCTTGCCATTGCAATGATTTTGCCTATGTTTTCAGATATAGCTTATGCTGCGGCTGCACATGAAACTACACCTATAACTGAAAGCGAGATGAAGGGGCAAGTAAAAGGCAAGAAAAAAATATTTACAATTGATAAAGATTTGGTAGAAGAATCTGCCCAAAATACAAAAAAAGTAAGAGGAGATGAAGAAGTTACTGAATTTGGATTGTTTATATCACCAGAAGAAGTTCCTGAAAGGGTAGGAGCGGGTGAAAATAATACCACAGTAACTCTAACAACTCATGGAATTGCTGAAAATGCTTTTGATTGGTCTGTGTTTGCGAAGAGTAAATTTACAGTTAAATTTACTTATACAGATGAAAATGGCACCACTAAAGAAATTCCTGATGGAGAAATGACATTTACAAAAGATGGAGAAATGGAAGCCAATGTTGGATGGCCAGTAATCGAAGGAGCACAAGCATTTCAACTAGTAACTGAGTTTGATGGAAATTACGATGTAAGGGCAAAATATGACGCACCAAATTCAAATCCTGAATCTGGAATTTTGAAATTTGAATTGGATGTTTACGAACTTCCAAATACGAATATTAGCGTAGAATACAAGGATATATATGGTATTGATTTAAGTAAAAACCTGCCGGAAGAAACAGACACTGCACCTAATTTCCATATTGGTTTAGGAGAAGGCGTTGATTTACCTCTTCCAAAAACAAATAAGTCATTTAACATAAGAAATTGGGACGATGTTGCAGATAAATTAAGTGAAGAAGCTGCGGATGGTATTTTAGATAATGGAGTAGTCGATACTAGCGTATTAAACGCAGTAGGAACTCTTCCTATTACAATTAATAATCTTACTGAAGGTAGCTATACTTTTGGAAATGGAGATGCCGCTAAGGGATATAAATATAAAATAGAACAAAAATCAAAAGTAGATCAAACAGTAATCAGTATGATCTATCAAGCAGATGTAGCAGTTCCACCTGATAAAGGAGATGGAACACCTGTTGATGTACCAGATGGATATGTAAGACTTACATTTGATGCAAACGAAGCAGGTGAGAATGGTCTTAAAGGACAATTTGCAGATGGATCGCAAGTAAAGTATATTGATGTAAAAGGTATATTGACTTGGGATGAAACTTTAAAGGGTAAAGTAAACACTGAGTTAGAAAAATTTGGTAATCCACAAGCATTAAAAGAAGATAATAATGTGGATGATACAAAAAACTTTGTTGGATGGTTGCCAAAAATTGGCGATCAAAATGGCA
>JASBZH010000061.1 GCA_029983555.1 Peptoniphilus sp.
TTTTATTTATTGTTGGTTTTTTAGTCATGATATATCCCATCGTCTCAAATTTTTATTACAGAATAGAAGCTACAAATGAGATTGCAAAGTTTAATGAGGGCGTGAGCAAGCTCGATGAAAATGAGATTTACAGGAGAATTGAACTTGCAAGAGCCTATAACAAAACTCTAGATCCTTCGAGACTTGCAGATCCTTATACAAAAGAGGAAAAGGAAGGGATTGCTGAATATGCTAGAATGCTTGAGGTTCACGAGCAGATAGGTCATGTTGAGATTCCAAAAATTCACCAGGACCTTCCAATTTATGCTGGAACTAGTGAAGTGGTGCTTCAAAAGGGAGCAGGTCACTTGGAGGGAACTTCTCTTCCAATTGGAGGAGATAGCACGCACACTGTAATTACTGCTCACAGAGGACTTCCCAAAGCAAAATTATTTAGAGATTTAAACAAACTTGAAAAGGGAGATATTTTCTACATTCACAACATTGAGACAGTTCTTTGTTATAAAGTTGATAGAATTTTAACTGTTGAGCCTTCAAATTTTGAGCCTATTTTGGTAAGCGATGGCAAGGACGAGGCTACACTTCTAACTTGCACTCCTTATATGATAAATTCTCACAGGCTTCTTGTTACAGGACACAGGATTCCATACACTGCTCCAATTCCTGAAGAGAGTAAGGGAGTGTTTGGCACAGATTATAGTTATAAGGACTTCTTAATGTTTATTATTCCAACTATATTTGTACTTTTGGCGCTTGCTATATACAATGGACGTGAGATGAAAATTGCACGAAAGAGATTAGATAGATATGAAAAGAAAAAGTAAAAGTGTTTATGTGATAATTGGATATTTGCTCATTATAATTGGAATTGCAATGCCTCTTTATGGATTTTTTAATATAAGTTATAGAAATCTTTTTGAAAATAAGAAGTATAGAGATTATAAAAAAGAAGAATTGATAATTGATGAGGAAAAGAAGGGCGTTATTAGTTACAATGAAAATATAAATGGAAATTATATTGTAGATCCATTTACGAGTGAGGAATATAGCACAGAGTACGAATTTTATAAAAAGAATCCTGATAAGATTTTTGCTTATCTTGAAATTCCAAAACTAGATATCAAAAAGCCAATTTATCTCGACGCGTCCTATGAGCATCTCGACATGGGAGTTGCACATATTGATGGAACAAGTCTTCCAGTTGGAGGAGTAAACAAAAGATCTGTAATTGCAGGACACAGAGGTTGGTATAGAGATTTGATGTTTTTTAACTTGCACAAGCTTGAAGCTGGCGATAAAGTATTTATTGTTCGCGGAGATGAAACTTTGGAGTATAAAGTTACTGATACAGAAGTTATTTTGCCAAGTGATTGGGATGCGCTTCAGCCGCGCGAGAATAAGGACATGATTACTCTTTTAACATGTGAGCCACTTAGACCGCCAAGACCAAAGAGGCTACTTGTAAATTGTGAGAGAGTTAGTGATGTTAAAGAAGATGTAAAATCAAAAGATGAAAGTGTCGATAGAAGTGTAAAGAGACTTGATATTGCAATTTATGCGATAACTTTTGTTCTAATGTCGCTTTTTGTACTTGCGATTTATAAATTTATTAGATATTTAAAACAATGATAGACACAGGAGCTGCTTTTGCAGCTTCTTTTTGTATTTACTTATTTATTGAAAAATGTTTAAAGTATTTTAATAAAAAGTTTTTTGTGATATTATCTATTTAGAATATAATAAATCGAGGTTTTAAATGGATACTCTTAAAGAAATTTTAAAAAATATTGATTATCTTACAGATCTTACGACAATATGGTACATGCTCATGCAGTTTATTATCGTATACATATCTTACAAACAGAGTAAAAAGGGCAGAGCAGGCCTTGGACTTTTTTTGATGCTAATTTTACTTGTATTTAATTATGTTTATTTATCTGCATTTTATAAATTGAATTTGTAATTTAAAAGGTAGCAAAATATGCTACCTTTTTTATGATTCTTCATTTTCCTTTATCAGTTCATCTCTAATTTTTCTATACTCTATAATTGGTCTATCGCCTGGAATTAAGTTTTCTTTCATTTTAAGAGAACTTCTCTTTGGTTTTTGAGTTATTACAACTCTCTTGTCCTGTCTTTCGATAATTAGATTTGCAAATATTCCAAAGAATGCAATTATTCTATTTATGATTTTGTAACTTGTAATTTTATTATAAAATCTTATATAGAGTACATTTTTTTCATCGTCAATTGGAGCAAAAAATATTATAATGGCAATTTTTTCAGAGACGCGATTCATCCATATATTAGGGAATTTAAATTTTAGATAGGTAGACCTTATCTCACACTCTTCTGGACTTTTTGGAATTTGACCAAAGTCCTTTTCATTATTTGCAGAAGTCATTATATAATCTGGTTTTTCGATTATAATTTTGGGGCCGTTAACTAGTGTCTTATTTCCTCTGCCTATGGTGTTGTGGTGCACGAATGGAAGGTGCACTACGTCAAGTTGATTTTCGATTGACCTTGAGTAGTGAGTGTTCCAAGTATCCTTAAATTCTGAATAAACAAAGTCTTCATCTATATTTTCATCAAAAAATGGTGGTTCGCCCTTTATTTTTTCCTTTTCTCCGTACCAAATATATATTATTCCATTTTTTTCACGTACTTCGTAAGATTTTATATTAAATCTTGAAAGGTCACCCTGATTATTTTTGCCGAGTGCTGGAATAAACTTGCACTTGCCATCTTTATCAAATTCAAGTCCGTGAAATGGGCATTGTATGTGTGATGAGTCCAAGACTTTTCCCTTAGAAATTTGTGCACCTCTGTGGGAGCACATATCCATTAGACATGATAGCCTTCCTCTTTTATCTCTAAATAGAACTAGGTCTAAATTCATTCTTTTTACTGCAATTGGTTTTGTATTTTTAACTTCTTTAGATGTTAAAATTGCATACCACTGATTTTTTATCATATTATCATCCTAATCTTATATATCTAATTTAATATTAAAGTAGATTAAGGAAATTGTCTATGTTTTATTTATAAAAGAGTTAAATTATTAAATAAAAAATCCACTTGCCTCAAGGACAAGTGGAAATAAATAATTAGAAAAATTGAGACAAGAAAATTATAATTATTGCAACTGGTGTAATGTATTTTATGCTAACTCGCATCCAAACTTTTACGAAGTTACTTTTTATATTACTTGCCTTTATTACATTGTCAATTTTCCAAATATATCCGCTAAATATTGCAATTGCAAAACATGATATTACGAGTACATAATTAGATTCTATTACATCTAATATTGCAAAAGTATTGTCGTCATAAATGGATAGATATGCAACAAATAAAATAGGTATTGCACATATTAAAATTGCTGGGACTCTCTTGATATCGTGCTTTTCAGTTATAAGTCCAACTATCGCTTCATAGACTCCAACAGAAGAAGTAAATGCTGCGATGTAAAATCCTAAATAAAAAAGAATTGATAAAAATCTTCCGCCGACAACTAAGTTAAATGCGTTTGGAAGAGTTATAAAGCTTAGGTTAACTCCTTCAGCAACGTCAAGGTTAGTTGCAAATACAAATGGAAGAATCATAAGGCCAGCAAATACTCCTGCAAAAATTAGCGAGATGCAAATTGTTGAAGAAGATTTAAAAATATTCTCCTTTGGATCTTTGATGTATGAACCAAAGACCATTGAGCCGAGCATACCAAGACCTAGAGCAAAAAATGCCTGTCCAAGACAAGTTAGTAGAGAACTTACATTAAACTTACTAAAATCTGGCATGAGCAAAAATTTAACGCCATCCATAGCTCCTGGAAGTCTCAATATTGACACTATTATTATAATCATTATTGCAAAAAGTGCTGGAAGTAAAATTTTGGAAATTCTCTCTACGCCCTTTTGTACGCCAAATACCAACACGCTGATATTTAATACTAGATTTATCACAAAGAATAAAAATACTTTTGACTTGTCGGCATTGTAGTTTTCAAAAAAACTAACAACTCCATCGGGACTAAGACCCATAAATGATCCAGTAAAACTTGATACTAAGTATTTAAAAATCCATGAGTAAATTGGTGCAGTATATCCAAGTATCAAAAATGCAGCCAATAGATGAATGTAGCCTGCCAAATAAAATTTTGAATTTGGTGCAATGCTTTTGTATGCATCTATTGCAGTTTTTTGTGTGTGAAAGCCTATTGCAACTTCACTTGTCATAAGTGGTATGCCAATTATTAAAATAATTGCTATATATATTAAAATAAAAGCAGCTCCACCATTTTCATACGCTACGTATGGAAATCGCCACAGCGATCCAATTCCAAGTGCAAGTCCAATTGCCACGAGTATAAAGCCCCATATAGAACTAAAACCCTCTTTGTTATTCAAATTATCACCCTCTCGAAAAGAAACTTTATATAATTATATAACAAATTGCGGGATTTTGTGAAATATTTATAAATTTGCATAGATGAAAATTTATTATATTTGAATTATAATTGATTTAAGAGGTGTGAGATGATAAATAAAAAAGCTGCTGCAAAAATAAATCTTTCTCTGGACGTCTTAAAAAAGAGAGATGACGGTTATCACGACATAAAGACTTTAATGATTATGACAAGTCTTTGTGACGAACTTAAATTTACAAAGTCAGATGAAGTGAATATCAATTCAGATTTTGATTTTCCAATTGAGGATAATTTAATCTACAAAGCTTATTTAAAACTTAGAGACTATAAAAATATGGACATTCCGTTTAAAGTTGATATAGTAAAAAATATCCCAGTCGCTGCAGGACTCGCTGGAGGAACTTCCAATGGGGCGATGACTTTTTATGCTTTAAACGAGCTTTATAATCTAAACATAGATAGAAAGACTTTGATAGAACTTGCAAGACCTCTAGGAGCAGATTTTACTTATATGATGACTGGTGGATTTGCTCTTGCGAGCGGAATTGGAGATGAGCTTAAAATTTTAGATGATTTAAATTTGGACCATGTTTTAATAGTAAATCCAAATATTAAAATCTCAACACCAAAAGTCTATTCTAAACTCGAGATAAAAAAAGAGCGAATTGATTTTGAAAGGGTGATTCGAGCTCTTTATAGTCTCGACGTTGATAGCTTAAATAGGTACATGGGTAACAATATGGAAGAAGTAGTTTTCAAAAAGTATCCAGAAGTTAAAAAAATAAAAGAGGATATGATAAATATGAAAGCAGCTTCTCTAATGAGTGGAAGTGGATCGACAGTTTTTGGTATTTTTGAAAGTAAGAGAGATCTCGACAGGGCGTATTTTTATTTTAAAGAAAAGTACGATTTGTGTTACAAAGTAAAGGCAGGCGGATCTTATGGCGGTTTTTGACACGGGACCTGGAATTGTTGGACTATATGAATATTACAAAGACTTATTAAATTATTATATAGATGACAGGTACGAATATTACGGTCTATATGATAGGAAAGAAATAAATAAAAGGATTGAATATCTAAAACAGTTTTTTAAAAAAGACAAAAAAATTTATGTGCTCGAGTTTGATGCAATAAATTATTTTAAAAATATTAAAGGTGCCGAGTTTGGCAAAACTTCTTTAGAAAAAAACTTAAAAGACAAAAAGATACTGTGTCTATCTTCACCACTTACTAAAAGGGAAAAAACTCTAGATGAGTTTACAAATGGAGAAGTTCAGTATATTGAAGTTCCACTTTTAATCAACGCGTCAAATGATCAAGTTTCTGATTATATCCTAAAGTTAATTTGTGATGAATATTTTAAAAATTTTGACACAGATAAATATTCAATTATATTTTTGGCATCGAGTGGACTTCACATGAGAAAAGATTTTTTTAGAGACTATTTTGATAAAGATGTCTTTACAAATGTAGATGCAGTTATAGAGGACTATGAATACGCTAAGGAAAATATAATTCGCGACTACTTTTATGTGACAGATTCAAAGCGAAGATTTTATTCAAGGGCAGAAGGCTATCTTAGAGAAAAGAAAATACTTAAAGACAGACAACTTTTAAATGTTTCAAAGATGAGTTTTAAAAAATAAAAAAAGCTCCTAGTAAAACTAAGAGCATAAATATGTAGCCATGCACCCTACGTCGAATAGCAACCTCACACGTTACCCCTGCAGTTAACTCAGACTAGGCTAGTCTACGGCACACAAGAAATCTTACTTAGTGCTGCTTCGATCAAGACCTGACACGGTTCATAAGCACCTGTTGCGTAGGACCCAGTCCTCAACGCCACTTACAGGGGGCAGTCTATAAAATTAAAATCCTCGGTAGGGAATTCAGTCCTGCTGTAGCGAATTGCAGGTACAAGACATCGCTAATTTCCCACCTAGCATGGCAATGGCGGAGAGAGGGGGATTCGAACCCCCGATACACTTATGATGTATACTCGCTTTCCAGGCGGGCTCCTTCAGCCTCTCGGACATCTCTCCATAGCCTAG
>JASBZH010000062.1 GCA_029983555.1 Peptoniphilus sp.
CTGTTCTCAAAAACATATTAATTGCTGTAGTCATATTTAGTCCAAGTTTAGAAAAAATTTCTTCTGATTGTTCCTTTATATCCTTGTCCACTCTGATATTTAAGTTTGTGCTTTCATTTGTGTTTGCCATCTTTTTTCACCTCAAAATTAGTATATACTTATTATATTCTTTTTTAATGCATTGTCAATACATTGTCATTATTTTATACAAATTTTTTACATAAATTTTAAAATTATTATACTAATCTATCTAAAATTAAAGCATCTCACGAGAAAGTCACAACATTTTTAAGTGTGGTTTCAAGTGAGATGCATTTATTTTCTATAACTAAATTTTACTATTAATTAATCTTCTTTAAAATATTCTACTCCAGCAGTGAATATATCTTGAACTTCCATATCGTCCAAGTTTTTAAATAGATTATCCGCTACTCTTTCGCTGTGGCCCATTTTTCCTAGAATTTTTCCATCAGCTGAAATTAATGCTTCTACATTTTCAAGTGATCCATTAGGCGCATCCACATATACTCCAGCTACTTGTTCATTTTCTAAGATTTTATCCATAACTTCTTTATTGGCAACGAGTCTTCCTTCTCCGTGAGAAATTGGAACTTTATAAGTCTTTCCAAGTTTTAATTTAGAAAGCCATGGTGAATTTGTTGTCACAACTTTACTTTCTATAACTTTTGCAATGTGTCTATGGCAAGAGTTAAATGTTATTGTTGGGTCGTCTTCGTCCATTTCTTTAATCTTTCCAAATGGAATTAATCCAGTCTTAATTAGCGCTTGGAATCCATTACAAATTCCAAGAATAAGTCCGTCATTTTCTTCTAGAAGTGTTTCAATTGCTTTTTTCACTTTAGGAGATCTTATTACATTCGCAATAAATTTACCTGAACCATCTGGTTCATCTCCAAGTGAAAATCCTCCTGGAATTGCAAGAATTTGTGCATTTGAAATTTTGTCTGCAAGTTTTTCGATTGACTCTTCAATGTCTTTTTCGTCTCTATTTTTAAATACAACAACTTCTGCATCTGCTCCTGCAACTTCAAATGCCTTTGCAGTATCCCATTCAGAGTTTGTTCCAGGAAATGCCGGTACTATTACTTTAACTGTATCAACTGGTTTAGTTGACTTCATCTTTCTGTCTTCTGCTTTTCCTTGTTTGAAGTCTTCTAATTTATTTGAATCTACTGGCTTAAATATTTCATCAAGTGTGTGTAGATAAGCTTCTCTACATTTTTCGTCATCTAATTTTTTGCCATTTACAGTGATGTCTGTGACTTCTTTAAACTCTCCAACTTCTTCTATAAAGTCTCTATCTTCTAGATATTCAACTACAAAAGATCCGTAAAGTGGTGAATATAAATCTTCAAGCTCTACATCAAATCCTACATTTGAAACTGCCATTTCATATATTTGTGGAAGTGTTCCCTTGTGATTTATTGCTGCAGCTGCTATTATATTTCCACTTTCTATTTCTTTATTTATCTTTTTGAAGTTTTCCTTTAGTTCATCTAAATCAAGAGTTCCTGTCGCATTTCTCTTTATTGTAACAAGACCTATTTTTCCTTTTGCCTTAAATTCTGGTCCAATAACTTTTTCAGCATCTTGTGTATTTACTGCAAAAGAAATCAAAGTAGGTGGAACATTTATATCTTCAAAAGTACCACTCATTGAGTCCTTTCCTCCAATTGGAGGTGCATCGAAAGCTTTAGATGCAACAAATGCTCCCAAAAGTGATTTTAATGGTTTAGACCAAGCTTCTTTTGAGCTCATCTTTTCATAAAATTCTTGGAATGAAAGTCTTATGTTTTCAACTGGTGATCCAACTGCCACAAGTTTTGCGATTGACTCTATTACTGCATAATATCCACCCAAGAATTGTGACTCTTCAGATAATATTGGATTAAATCCATAACTCATTAGAGATGCAGTTTTTGAAACTCCATCTAGTGTTGGAATTAGCGCTGCCATTGTGCTAATTGGAGTCTCTTGATTTTTTCCACCAAGTGGTTGAAGAACTGTGCTTCTTCCTACAGATGAGTCGAAAAGTTCTATCATGTTTTTCTTTGAAGTAATATTTAAATCACTCAAATAATCATATAGATTTTCTGGATCTTTATCTGCACTTAAAAGCATTGGTGCAAAATCTTCTGATACAACTGAAACATCTTCGTATCTGTCTGCTCCAGTTGAATTTATAAAGTCATATCCCATGTCACAAATTAATTTGTCGCCATAGTACATCTTTAGCCTATTGTCATCAGTAACCTTTGCAACTATTGTAGAATCTAAATTTTCATCATCAGCAAGGCTCCTAAATTTTTCTACATCGTCTTTATCAACGACAACTGCCATTCTCTCTTGAGATTCTGAAATTGCGATTTCTTTTGGCTTAAGTCCGTCATATTTTAGCGGTACTTTGTCGAGCTTAACTTCTATTGAATCAGCTAGTTCGCCGATTGCTACAGAAACTCCGCCTGCTCCAAAGTCGTTACATTTTTTGATTAATTTTGCAGCTTCGGGATTTCTAAATAATCTTTGAATTTTTCTCTCTTCAGGTGCATTTCCCTTTTGAACTTGTGCTGATTCTGTCTCAATAGATTGTGCATTGTGAGATTTAGATGAGCCAGTTGCTCCACCTATTCCATCTCTTCCTGTTTTTCCACCAAG
Organism: Peptoniphilus sp.; assembly: GCA_029983555.1. Classification (GTDB taxonomy): domain Bacteria; phylum Bacillota; class Clostridia; order Tissierellales; family Peptoniphilaceae; genus Peptoniphilus_A. The sequence goes on from JASBZH010000062.1 coordinate 2,677, forward strand.
AAGTATTATTACATCGCCACAAACTGGATCAAGTCTTTTAACATTTTCCATTGGAGCTGCTGCCATTACTGCTCCTGTTTCCATTCTCTTTGCTACATAGCCTGGGTGATAAATTTCGTCAATAAGTCCAGATGCCACACCAATTTGATTTCCGTAGGAAGAATATCCAAGAGCCGCTTCTCTAGTTATTTTCTTTTGAGGAAGTTTTCCTTCAAGAGTTTCTTCTACTGGAGTAAATGGATCAGCCGCTCCAGTAACTCTCATAGCTTGGTAAACATAACTTCTTCCAGAAAGTGGATCTCTTATCGCTCCACCAAGGCAAGTACTAGCTCCACCTACAGGTTCGATCTCTGTAGGGTGGTTATGAGTTTCATTTTTAAACATCAATAGATAATCTCTTAGTTCTTCTTTGCCATTTACTTCAACTCTTGCTTTTATTTTAATTGAGCAAGCGTTGATTTCTGAAGAAATTTCTAAATCATCAAGCTTTCCATTTGCACGAAAATATTTAGATAAAATTGTACCAAAGCTCATAAGAGTTATAGGCTTTTCAATTTTCAACTCTTCTCTTAATTTCACATACTCATCAAAAGCCGCCTTGATCTCTTTATCTAACTGTGTTGCAACATTAAAATCAATTCCAAGCTCTGTGTTAAAAGTTGTGTGTCGACAGTGGTCGGACCAATAAGTATCTATAATGGCAACTTCTGTCTCATTGGGATCTCTATCTTCCTTTTTAAAATATTCTTGAACAACTTTTAAATCTTCTAAACTCATAGCCAAAGATTTTTCATCTAAAAAGCTTTTGAGTGCATCTTCGTCCATCTCGTTAAAACCGTCGTATACAATATTTTCTAAATTTAACTCTTGAGACTCTCTCATACTTTGAGGAGCATATACATCAACTTCAGTTGAGTCAACAGGATTTATCAAAAATTCCTTAATTTTTTGAAGTTCTTTTTCATCTACTCCCTTAATGTCGTAGACTTCAGTTACTTTAGCTCTTATATCTTTATCTGTAAATAGAGCTATTGTTTGAACAAGGCCCTCTTCTCTGTTGTCAAATTGTCCAGGCAAAAATTGAATTGCTATAGGACTTTCAAAGCTATCTTCTAATTTTTTGACGTCTTTATAATAAATATCGTCAACTGGCTTTTCTGAAAGAACTGTTCCTATTATTTTTTCCAAAGTTTCATCTGTAATTTCAATATCGTACCTTCTATAAGCTTTCAAATAATCAACATCAATATTGAGAGAATTTTTGATTTCGCTTATAAGAGATTTAGACTTGTAGTCAAATTCATCTTTTTTGCATACATAAATTCTTTTTACATCAACCATTTCATATCACACCTCATCTGATTCCTCTGGCCATACAGCATAGTTTCCATCGAAACAAGCTTTGCAAAAAACATCTTCCTCTAAACGACTTGCGCTTAACATTCCTTCCATTGATATAAATGCCAAACTGTCTGCTCCAATTCTTTCTCTAATTTCTTCAATAGAGTAGTTTGCAGCTATTAGTCTCTTTCTAGAAGGAGTATCAATACCATAATAACATGGATACTTAACTGGTGGGGAAATAATTCTAAAATGAACCTCTTCTGCTCCCGCCTCTTTCATTCTCTTTATCAAGTTGCGTGAAGTTGTTCCCCTTACGATTGAATCGTCTACAACTATAATCTTCTTTCCCTTTAAGACAGTTTCAAGTGGATTTAATTTTAACTTAACTGCAAGTTCTCTTTCCTCTTGAGTAGTCTTTATAAAAGTTCTTCCCATGTATCTATTTTTAACTAGACCTTCTGCAAATGGAATGCCTGACTCTTGAGCATAACCCATTGCGCCTGGAGTACCACTGTCTGGAACTGCAATTACAAGATCAGCATCTACTGGAGCTTCCTTAGCCAATACTTCGCCGCATCTTCTTCTAAAGTTATATGCGTTTACCCCATCTAAATTTGCATCATTTCTTGCAAAATATACATGTTCAAAAATGCAGTGTTGTCTTTTGACATCTCCGTGATGATAAGAGTGAAGTCCACTTTCATCAACTACAATTATTTCACCCGGTTCTAAATCTCTTACCTTATCATTGATTCCAATAATTTCAATTGGCGCATTTTCTGATGCAATGATTGTGTCGCCATCAGCAGACTCTCCAATAATTAGAGGTCTAAAACCATTTGGGTCTCTAAAAGCAACAAGTTTATTGTCAAATAACATAATGACAGAGTAAGCTCCCTTAATTTTGTCCATTGTCTTTTTGATAGCTTCGACAATATCTCCATCGTAAGATTTTGCAACTAAAGACAAAATAACTTCGGTGTCAATTGCAGTTTGAAATACTGCACCGTCGTCACTTAGCTTTTGTCTAAGAGCTTCGTCGTTTACAAGACTTCCGTCGTGAGCAAGGGCAAATTCCTTTCCCTTAGCAAAAGCAAGTAGTGGTTGTGCATTGTAGACATGTGGTTTATTTGCAGTTGCATATCTAACATGTCCTATACCTATTTTTCCACTTAGTCTTTCAAAACTACTGTCGTCGAAATGGTCATAAACAAGACCATTTCCCTTGTCTAAAACTACGCCATCTTCATTGTATACACAAATACCGCTGGCTTCTTGTCCCCTATGTTGTAGAGAGTTTAGTCCATAAAAAAGTTTCTTACTTACGTCTGAATTTGAATAAATACCAATTATTGCACTCATCTTTACTCCTAAATTAATTCTAAAAAAAATAGAGAACTCCTCTAGAGTTCTCTAAATTAGCAACATCTCTTTATTGGAAAAATTTTCGCACTTATAGTACTAGTTGAACAAACTAATATTTTTTTGTGAAAATATTTATAATTATAGTTAAATCTCAACTTAATTCCCCCACAAAATTATAAAAACATTATAGCATAAACTAAAAGAATTTTGTATTTAAAATTCTTTTACTAAAAGTAAATATTTACCAAAAATTTACACCAAAATTTAAAGCAAAAAGAATAATGCTCCAATCATAAGCTATATGAACTAAATAAGTAACTGTCAAGTTCTTGCTCATAATATAGGAAATTGTAAGTCCTATTCTTATTATCGAAATGATCACGATAGACTGAAGAAAATTAAAATCATAAGTCGATAGATGCATTAGACCAAAAGTTACTGCCGAAATAACTGTCGCCAATAAAACTTTTAAAAATCTATTTTCTATCTTTAATTTATTTATGACAAATAAAAACGGAATAATGAAAATAATCTCTTCCGTTACAAATTGAATGATAGAAGCAATAAAAAATTCAGTTAAATTGTCCTCTCCAATCAGCTCAAAAATAGGATTGGTGCTGACATTCATGTCGACTTTTGAAAGTACAAAAGAAGACGCCATTATTGCAATAAACATTGCAACAAGTCCAAGGAAAAAATAGCCAATATCTCTTAAAGTTAGAGGTTTAAAAATCTTTTTAAGAAAATTTTTGTCTATGATGTATAAGGATAAAATTCCCAAAGACGTGAGAATTATTGCACTTAAAATTAAATTTTCAATTTCTAAAAAATATGACAAAAGACCCACTATAAAAAATGAAAGTAGAGACAAAATAAATCCCAAAATCCATCTTGAAGTCGGAGCCTCTATAATTGGATAATCTCTTTTCATATATTGATTATATAATTAAAATGGCATAAAAACAAG
>JASBZH010000063.1 GCA_029983555.1 Peptoniphilus sp.
ATAGAAAAGAAAATGTAGTTTTTTTAAACTACAACATTATTATACGAGGAGGTAAGACATGTTATCTTTAGGTATGGTACTTATTAGTATTATTTTGTTTATAATTGCCTACAAAACTTACGGAACATATTTGGCAAATCAATGGGGAATTGACCCAAGCATCCCAACACCAGCTCACACTAGAGAAGATGGAGTTGACTTTGTGCCAGCAAAACCACAAGTTCTATTGGGACACCACTTCGCTTCTATAGCTGGTGCAGGACCAATCAATGGACCAATTCAGGCAGCTGTTTTTGGATGGGTTCCAGTTCTTTTATGGATTATCATTGGTGGTATTTTCTTTGGTGGAGTTCACGACTATGGATCTCTAACAGCTTCAATGAAAAATAATGGTAAATCTGTCGGAACAATTGTTGAAGATTATATGGGAAATACTGGTAAAACTCTTTTCTCAGCATTTGCGTGGTTAACTCTTGTTTTGGTAGTAGCAGCATTTGGTTCAATAGTAGCTCAATCATTCGAATCTACTCCAGTTGTTGCGACTGCTTCAATATTATTTATGATAGAGGCAATCATTTTTGGATATTTTGTTTATAGAAAAGGAGTAAGTTTAGGAATTGCAACTGTTATTGGTGTAATTGTACTATTCTGCTGCATTTATATTGCTCAATTTTTCCCAATTCAATTATCTGCAACTACTTGGACATTAATTTTAGGTATTTATGCATTTATTGCATCAACAGCTCCTGTTTGGATTCTACTTCAACCAAGAGATTATCTAAACTCATTTTTACTTTACACAATGATGATTGGTGCCGTTGTTGGAATTATAATTGCAAGACCAGAAATTCAATTGGAATCTTTTGCAGGCTTTAAAATTGAAGCTGCAAACGGAGCATCTAAGTTCTTATTCCCAACATTATTTATTACTGTAGCATGTGGTGCTATTTCAGGTTTCCACTCACTAGTAGGTTCAGGTACTACTTCTAAACAAATTGATAACGAAAAAGACGCAAAGCTTATTGGATACGGTGGTATGTTAATCGAATGTGCTTTAGCAGCAATAGCACTTGTTACTGCAGCATATTTAACAAAAGAAAATTATGGACAAATTCTTTCTGATAAAGGCCCTACTGTTCTTTTCTCAATGGGTATTGCTGACTTTATGGCAAAATTTGGAATTCCATATGAACATGGTTTAACTTTCGTAACACTTTCAGTATCTGCATTTGCTCTTACAACACTAGATACTGCAACAAGACTAGCTAGATTTATCTTCCAAGAATTCTTTGAAAAGAATGATGGTGTTGGAGAACAACCTATCCTAACTAACAAATGGGCTTCTACAACAATTACTGTTATTATAGCTTTTGCATTTGCATTAAAGGGATATCAACTTATTTGGCCTATTTTCGGTTCAGCAAACCAATTACTTGCAGGACTTGCATTACTTGGAGTAGCAGGATGGTTAAAGAGTAAAAATAGAAATTACAAGATGATAATTGCCCCAATGTTTTTCATGTTTGCAGCAACACTTACTGCACTAATAGTTGAAACTAAAAACTATTTTGGAAAAGCTACTGTAGATGGTGGAGCAAGCAACTGGATTATGACAATTCTTCCAATTGTACTATTTATATTAGCTCTAATTCTAATGAAGATTGGATTCCAAGTTTTATTTGGAAATAAAGGTAAAAGACTAGAAAATAAATAGTTTTATAATAATTTATCCCACTAAAAAAGGAGCCGACAAGGCTCTTTTTTTTATAAAAAACTATCCAATGATTTTGGGATCGCCAATATTTAGTGAATAGTAATAAATTTTTGCGGCATCTTCCACATATTCTGCGGATAAAAATGCACTTTTTATGTCGCTGCCACAGCAAACTACGCCGTGATTTGCCATAAGGCACGAATTGGCATTAGAAAGATATGGAATTACTGATTTTGATACTTCAACTGAACCAGCTTTATAAAATGGTGCGACATTTATTTCTCCGCCTAAAAAAGGTTCCATTTCTATTAAAATTAGAGGAATCTTTTTTCTTGAAACTGAAAATGCAGTGGCAAAGGGAGAATGAGTGTGGACAATAGCCTTGTAATTTGGGTAGTTTTTATAAATTTCAAGATGAAGTCTAAATTCAGAAGATGGCTTTTGTGATTTGTCATAGGGTATGCCATTAGAATTAATTTTTACTATGTCGCGCTCAGTTATCTCTAAATAATCCATGCCACTTGGAGTTATATAAAAAGTGTCTTCGTCTTCACCTCTAAGGCTAATATTTCCACTAGTACCTTCAACTAATTTTTTATCTAAAAGTTTTTTTCCGTACTCAACTAAAATTTTTCTATAATTCATTTTGCACCTCACACATAATAATTTATCATTTATTGGATCAATTGACAATTATATGTGCTGTGATAAACTAAAATAAAGTATTAAAAAAAGAGGATGCTATGTTAAAAGAAAAAGTTTTTGATAAATATAAAGAAAGTGCAGATTTTATTCTAGAAAAGATAAAAATAGAGCCTGAAATTGCAATAATTTTGGGCACAGGTCTTGAGACTTTGCTTGATGAGATTGAAGATAAGATAGAAATAAATTACGAGGATGTGCCCAATTTTTTAGTTTCTACTACTAAAAATCATCCAGGAAAATTTATTTTTGGCAAATTATCTGGAAGATATGTAATCTGCATGACGAAGAGATTTCACTATTACGAAGGGTATGATTTTGATGAACTTGCCACACCGGTTTATGTACTCAGGCTTCTTGGAGTTAAGACTTTAATACTTACAAATGCTGCCGGCGCCATTAATTATAATTTTCACCCGGGAGATATATGTTTAATCACAGATCACATAAATTTTGCGGGAGTAACTCCAACTAGGGGAAATAATTTGGAAGAATTTGGCGAAAGATTTTATCCGATAGACAAATTGTATGACAGAGGTCTTAGAAATTTGGCAAAAAAATCTGCAATAGATTTGGGGTTTGAATTAAAAGAGGGAGTTTACTTTTTTACAGTCGGACCTTTTTTTGAATCGCCTTCAGAAATTCGTGCAATTAGACTTCTTGGTGGAGATTTAGTTGGAATGTCAACTTTAACTGAGACTCTTACTGCTGGACACTGCAATATGAAGGTTTTGGCAATGTCTGTTGCTACGAATTATTCATCAGACAGGATAGAAAATATGGATGGCAGCGAAGTTGAAGATGTAGCTAAAGAAGTTTCGCCAAAGTTAAAGTCACTAATTATGAAAATAGTAAAAGAGTTAGGAGAATAGAATGAAAAGACAAGATTATGACATGCCTTTCATGCTTAAGTATGAAAATGTAGCTTGGTATGAAAATGGAGAGGTTAAGATACTCGACAGAAGAGTTTACCCAAGAGAGGTTAGGTTTGAAGTATGTAAGAGTCACAAAGACGTTGCGAAGGCAATTACAGATATGGTTACACAATCTGCAGGGCCTTATACTGCTGCTGGAATGGGAATGGCGCTTGCTGCATATGAGGCGCGTGATCTTTATGGCGAGGAGCTTATAAAATATTTAGAAGATGCAGCAGAAACTATTTCGACTGCAAGACCGACTACTTCAACAAGACTTAGAAAAGTGACAAGGGGATCAATTGAAGCTGCAAAATCTGCAATTGAAAATGGGGAAGATGTAGTTGGAAAAATATTTGATGATGCGATTGATTCGTTAAATAGAAGATACAGTGCAATGAATGATGTTGCAAAATATTTGTGTGATTTAATTCCAGATAAGGGAACAGTTTTAACTCAGTGTTTTGGTGAGACTATAATTGGCACAATGACAAGAACTCTAAAAGAGCAAAATAAAGATGTAAGGTTTATTTGTTGCGAAACTAGACCTTACTACCAAGGGGCAAGGCTCACAGCAACTTGTATAAGTGAAATGGGTTTTGATACGACTGTAATTACAGATAACATGGTAGCATACACAATGGAAAATGTTGGGGTGGATTTATTTACTTCTGCAACAGATACAATTACGCTCGATGGTCATGTTGCAAATAAAGTTGGCACTTTTCAAATAGCAATTGTTGCAGATAGGTTTAACGTACCTTATTATGTTACAGGAATGCCTGATAATGAAAAGAAAAATAGAGATGACATAGTTATTGAACTAAGAGACCCATCACTTGTATTGGGAGATCACACTGCAAAGGATGTAAAGGCTATTTATCCATCTTTTGACATCACACCACCAGAACTTATCACTGGATTTGTGACAGATAAGGGTGTATATAAACCAAATGAGCTTAAAAAATATTTTGACGGAGAATACAAAAGTTATTATTAAAAATATGCACAAAAAATGGAGGGTAGAAACTACTCTCCATTTTGCTTTTTAATTTTTAAAATTATTATTTCAAGTAAATCTTGAAATTTTAAATATAAATCTTTTAGTATTGCTTTTAATATCGATAAATAGTTTTCTAAAAAAATTTAAATTTTAAAATCGATTATAAAAGTGTCACAAAAATAAAATTAACTAAGAACCACAACATCTTAAATAGCAATTCGAATAATATAAATGTTAGTGCATACCAGCCAATAAAGTTGATACATGATCTGTCTTTAAATTCCTCTTTAAATTGAGCAAGTGCTATTAAAAGCGAAATGACAATTAGAATAACTGTAGCAAGTGGCATTGCTGTAAGTGCTGCAAGTAAATTATAATGTAAAAAACCGCCAAATGGTGAGATTAAAAATGCAACAAATAAAAATACTTTACAAATTATCCAGTTTATAGTTGCATTCTTTCTAATTTCATAATTTGAAATGTACATATCATCTCTTTCTACTGCAATCTTTAGAGGATAATAAAATTCAATATAATCGAATACAAGTTTTAGTAAAATTGCAATTATAAGTGCGAAGTTAAAACCTTTTTGTGCAATTGCTATTTGGACAAGCGTTAAAACTGCTCCAACTGCCAAAACTATTTTAGAATTTTTAGATCCCAAAGTTCCAATATAATTGGATACCTGATCGTTTAACACAGATATTTTATCTACAGCAGAGTTTAAACTATTCTCAAAGCTTTTGTTATTATTTTTATTAAACTTAATTTTTTCTTTATTATTTGAAGATATTTTTTTATCTTCATTTTCATTTAATTCTGTTCTAGTAGTTTGAGTTTTATTTTTAGAATCAGAAGTTTTAAAATTATTTAAAAAATCTCTTAGAGAATCTTTTTTGTTATTTTTTTCTTTGTAGGTTTTATCCTTCTGTAGATTTTTATCAAAATCTTTATTTTTTGATTCTTTATTTTCAGATTTTTTTGACTCGTACTCTTCAATATCTTTTACATTTATTTTTGGAGTATTTAAAGTATTCTCAAAATTATTAGTCTCCATATCAGTAGACTTTACGACATCAATCGTGTCTTCATTAGTCTTACTAGATTTTTCTTTGTAAGACGAGAAAATAGAAAACTCATCGTCATCTTCATTTATGAAGTCTCTCCATTTTTCTTTTAATGAAAATTTTTTAGACTTTTTTTCTTTTGAATCTAAATCGTAATTGTCATAAGAACTTTCATTTAAATTGTTGTCTAAATCGCTCTTTTCATAATTATCTTCATAATTAGATTTTTTTAACTCTTCTTGAACTCTTTTAATCAGTTCTTTTTGACTAATATTGAAATTATCATTTAAATTTTCTTCTTTAACTTCATTTGTCTTTGGTTTTTTAGACTTCTTATTTTTATAAGTTGAAGAGGCTGTTTTTTTCGAAGCTTTATTATTTGAATTAGGCTTCTTTTTTTTGTCTATTTCATCTGAACTTTTACTTTCTCTATTATTTTTAGCTTCTTTTGCATCATTATAATTCCTAGAAGAAAGGTCAGCGCTTGCTGTTTCATGTTCAGCAATATTTTTAGATATTTTTTTATCAACTTCAGCTATTATATTTTTGATGTCATTAGTAGTGTCAATTTTATCGATAGATACTGGTTTGAAAACTCGAGTTTCTTCAGATGATTTATTTTTCTTTTTTGGCACTTTAAAATCATCGTCTTCAATTTTAATATGTACATTCTTAAGGTTTTTACCACAGACTGCACAAAAGTTATCATCTTTTGAAACTTCGTTTCCACAATTTGGGCAATACAAGAGCACACCTTCTTTCATTTTATAATATATTATAACATATCCGCGATTAAAGTTTTTAATGAGCTAAAAAATATTTTAAAAATTGCAAAAAAAGAAGCCCAATAGATGGGCTTCTTTCTAAACACTAAATTAAATTATTTTGCAGTGTTTTCTTCAGCTGTGTT
>JASBZH010000064.1 GCA_029983555.1 Peptoniphilus sp.
AATAAAGACAAAAGCTGGAGGTGAATTATGAACGAGAAGTTGGAAAAAAGAGATAAAAAACTTTATAAGGACTCGTCCTTAGTGTTAAAATTTATCCTTTTGAGTGCAATTGGCATTTTCATGTTTTTTATTCCCGTAAGAGTAAACGGTGCCACGACAATACCACTTGAAGTAGCAATTACGTTTTTAATCGAAAAGTTGCCACATGTGGTTAAGGCTTATGCTTTTGTTGTCATAATGGTAGGAGCTATTAAACCTTTTGTCACAAAAACGTGGAATACAGATAGGGTAACTACGTTTTTCTCTTTTTCTAAGTTAATTGGAGCTATTTTTACATTAATTTTATTTTCAGGTCACGCACCTGAAGCAATTTCAAGACCAGACCACGGACCATTCTTATTTGATTCTTTGGCAGTGCAGGTAGGTGTTTTGATTCCTATAGCTTCAATATTTTTAACTTTCTTGATGGACTATGGCTTTATTGATTTTATAGGTCAATTTTTAAAACCAGTCATGAGAAAAATTTGGAGAACACCAGGAAGAACTGCTGTAGTAGCTGTCGCTTCATTTATGGGCTCAACTGCCGTCGGCGTTATGATGACGAACGATCTTTACAAAGAACTTAAGTACAACATAAGAGAAGCGATTATAGTTGCAACATCATTTTCAACTGTAAGTATTTCTTTCTTTGTTGTCATTGCTAAAACTGCAAACATAATGGAGCGTTGGACAGAATTTTTCTTTGTAGCTTTTATCGTGACATTTGCTGTAACAGCAATAACGGTTAGAATTCCGCCACTATCAACAAAACCTAATACTTATTACAAGAATCAAGAAGGAATATTGGAAGAAGACATAGAAGGAAATTTATTTAAAGGAGCCTTAAATAACGGGATTGAAATTTGCAAGAGTGCAGGAAGTGTATTTAAAGTTTGTGCAAAAAATGTAGTAGATTCATATGAACTCGTTTTTGCAACTCTACCTAACTTTATGTCAATAGGTTTAATTGCACTTATAATTGCAAATTATACGACAATATTTGATTTCTTTGGATATATTTTCTATCCATTAACTTATATTTTGAGAATACCAGAACCACTTTTAGCAGCAAAGGCAGCTTTCTTGGGACTAGCTGAAATGTTTTTGCCAGTAATGCTTGTAACAGAGGCGCCACTCTTGACAAGATTTGTACTTTGCGTAATGAGTGTATCTCAAATTTTGATGTTCTCAACTACAATTCCAACAATTGTAGCTACAGAAATACCAGTATCAATTAAAGATTTAGTAATTATTTGGCTAGAAAGAACTATTTTAATATTCATATTGACAGTACCTATCGCACACTTAGTACTTGGAATATGATTAGACAAAACTTTATTAAATAAAAAAGGAGATTAATATGTTTTACGAAACTAAAAAAAATGATCATGGATTACCACACAACCCATTTAAATCTTGTACAGTGCCTAGATGTATCGGATGGTTATCAACAAGAAATGAAGATGGAACAGATAATATTGCTCCATATTCTCAATTCACAAATTTGACATTTGACCCACCATATGTATTATTTTCAGCAAACCAAAACATATTTGGGGACAGAAAAAACACAGTTAAAAATATCGAGAGAACTCACGAATTTGTATTCAATATGGTAAGTGAAGACTTGGCAGAAGCGATGAACAAATCTTCAATAGCAAAACTTCCTGACGGATATAAAGACAAATTTGAATATATTGGAGTAGAAAAAGAAGAAGCAGAACTAGTTGACGTAGCAATGGTAAAAGATTCACCAGTTCATTACGAAATCGAATACGTTCAAACACTTAGACTTCCAGGCAACGACATAATCAACACAATAGATGTAATAATTGGAAAAGTTATCGGAATTCACATCAAAGATAAATTTATAACTGACGAAGGAAGAGTAGATATAGTTGGAATTAAACCAGTAGCAAGACTTGGATATTTTGACTTTACAGTAGTTAACAATTCATTTGAAATGGAACCTCCAAAACTAGATGACGAAAAACTTCAATATTTAGTTGACAAAGGACTAGAAGGTATAGCAGAACCAGAAGACAAATAACAATTAAATAATAGCACACCCCAAAGCGACTGTTCTTTCATAAGACAGTCGCTTTTTTATGTTTACATTTAATTCTAAATTTTACATATAAGCCCTTGAAATAATAAAAAAAATGTATTATCATAAGTATTAGCAGAAGAGCTAATTGAGTGCTAAAAATTTTAGGAGGTTTATATAAATGAAACTTAGACCATTAGACGACAAATTAGTTATCAAAAAAATTGAAAAAGAAGAGACAACTGCTTCTGGTATAGTTCTTCCATCTTCAGCAAAGGAAGAGCCAAACATTGCAGAAGTTATTGCTACAGGAAATAAATTAGATACTGACGAAGATATGAAGGGACTTGTTAATGTTGGAGATAAAATTATTTTCTCTAAATATGCAGGTACTGATATCGAAGTTGAAAAAGAAGAATACACTATTATCAAATTCCAAGATATTTTAGCTGTTATTGAATAATAAAGGAGAGATAAAATGGCAAAAGAAATTAAATTTTCAGAAGACGCAAGAAAGGGTCTAATTAAAGGAATTAACACTCTTGCAGATACTGTAAAAGTTACTCTTGGACCTAAGGGTAGAAATGTTATTTTAGATAAAGAATATGGTGCACCACTTATCACTAACGATGGTGTTACAATTGCAAGAGAAATTGAATGTGAAGATAAATTCGAAAACATGGGAGCTCAACTTTTAAAAGAAGTTGCAACTAAGACTAACGATGTTGCAGGAGACGGAACTACTACAGCAACACTTTTGGCACAAGCAATCATCCGTGAAGGTATGAGAAACTTAGCTGCTGGTGCAAATCCAATGATCCTTCAAAGAGGTATTAGAAAAGCTGTAGATAAGACAGTTGAAGAGATTAAAAATTTCTCAACAGAAGTTTCTTCTAAGGAAGCTATTGCACAAGTTGCTTCTATTTCTGCTGCAGATGAAAATGTTGGAGCTCTTATTTCTGATGCAATGGAAAAAGTTGGAAACGACGGCGTTATTACTGTCGAAGAAAGTAAATCTATGGGAACACACCTTGATGTTGTTGAAGGTATGCAATTTGACAGAGGTTATTTATCTCCATACATGGTGACTGACACAGATAAGATGGTTGCAGAACTTGAAAACCCATATATTTTAATTACTGATAAAAAAATCAACAATATTCAAGACATTCTTCCACTACTTGAATCTGTAGTTCAACAATCAAGACCACTTTTAATTATCGCTGAGGATATTGAAGGCGAAGCTCTTGCAACACTTGTAGTTAACTCTTTAAGAGGTACACTAAATGTAGTTGGAGTTAAAGCACCAGGATATGGCGATAGAAGAAAAGAAATGCTTCAAGATATTGCAATCTTAACTGGTGGTAAAGTAGTTTCATCTGACCTTGGAGAAGATTTAAAAGATGCTACAATCGAAGATTTGGGAACATCTTCTAAGGTTAGAGTTGAAAAAGAACTTACAGTTATTGTAGATGGTGCTGGAGATAAATCTGAACTTGAAAATAGAATCAACCACATTAAAAATCAAATTGAAGAGACAGATTCAGAATTTGATAAAGAAAAACTTCAAGAAAGACTTGCAAAACTTTCTGGTGGAGTTGCAGTTATAAATGTTGGTGCAGCTACAGAAGTAGAACTTAAGGAAAGAAAATTAAGAATCGAAGATGCACTTGCAGCAACAAGAGCAGCTGTTGAAGAAGGAATCGTAGCAGGTGGTGGAACTGTATTAGTAGATACTATTAAATCTGTTGAAAAACTAGTTGATGAACTTGAAGGCGACGAAAAAACTGGTGCTAATATAATTCTAAAATCACTTGAAGAACCATTAAGACAAATTGCACAAAATGCTGGACTTGAAGGTTCTGTAATTGTAGAACATGTTAAAAATAAAGAGGCAGGAATTGGATTTGATGCATCTAATTCAGAATATGTAAACATGAAAGAAAAAGGTATAGTTGATCCAACTAAGGTAACAAGATCAGCTCTTCAAAACGCAGCTTCAGTAGCATCAATGGTTCTTACAACAGAAGCAGCAGTTGCAAATATTCCAGAAAAGAAAGACGAACCACAAATGCCAATGAACCCAGGCATGGGAATGATGTAATAAATAATAAAATTAATTTTAGTTAGAGATTAGTTTTTATACACCCTTTACTTTATAAAGAAGTAAAGGGTGTATTTTTATTATAAATTTATAATAAAAATAGTTATTTTTAAAGTCATTTGCTTTTTAAATTTTATTTTACAATTTTAAGTTTATCACTTGCTAACTTTTATAAAACTTTGTCCTAAATTTTATTTCGGGAGAGTAAAATGATATAAATAATAAATTTAAATATTTTTAAACTTAGAATAATTTATTTTCAAATAATAGTTTTATTAGTTATCACTATAATGTGTTTAAATTATTTGTTTAAGAGTAAAAATATTAAAGAGGAGGATTTTTATGAAAGTAAATGCTATTTTCGCTTTTAGCGACAATTATATTTGGGCAATTGAAATAGATGATAAATATATTATTATAGATCCAGGCGAGGCAGAGCCAGTTTTCGAATTTTTAAAGGACAAAGCTCCAGAGGCAATACTTTTGACTCACAAACACTCTGACCACGTTGGTGGAGTAGACGAAATTGTGAAAAAGTATGGAGCTGTGAAAGTTTATGGACCGAGCGAAACTGAAAAGTACAACGACATCACTCTAAAGGGTGGAGACGAATTTAGTGTACTTGGAGAAACTTTTAAAGTAATGGACACGCCAGGACACACTAGAGAACATATTTCATACTTATTAAACGACAAGTTATTTTGTGGAGATGCTCTATTTTTAGCAGGCTGTGGCAGAGTTTTCACTGGAGATTACGAAGCGGCATATGACACTATGCAAAAATTTAATTCTTTAGATGAAGATATTTATGCTTATCCTGCGCACGAATATTCTTATTATAACTTGAAGTTTACTATGGAATATAGACCAAATGAAGACGTAAAAAAAGAACTTGAAAGAGTTAAAGAATTAAGAGAAAAAGATGAGATAACTCTTCCAACTACTATAAAGAAAGAAAAACTCATAAATCCATTTATGAGAGCTAAAGATTTAGAGGATTTTACAGAACTTAGAAAAGCAAAAGATAGATTTTAGGAGAAATTATGCCTTATACAAAAAATGATTATCCCGATTCAATGAAAAACATGAAAGAGATAGCGAGATTTAAAGCAATAGATATTTTAAATGCGATGTTAAAAGATGGATATGACGAATCAAGAGCAATTCCGATTGCAATTTCGCAGGCCAAAGAATGGTATGAAGGTGCATCTAATAAAGAAAAATCAGAAATGAAAAAAGAAGATGTTACGGATCACAAAAAAGACAAAAATTCATCTGCCAAACTTCAAAATGCCGACGTTATTGTTGAGTATTCAAAAGAAGATGAGAAGTGGCGCGTCATTTCAAAAGGTGCAGATAAAGCCGACTCTCTTCATGAGAAGAAATCCGATGCTTTAGATAGGGCAAAGGAAATTTTAAGATACAGAGATGCAAAACTTATTTCTAAAAAGAAAGATGAATAAAAAAATAGTGAACGGTTTTATTTTCGTAAAAAATACTTATCAATGGTTTTAAATTATATATTTTTTAAAAATTGTATGCACTATATATTAATTATAGAATGAAGATTTGAAATATACTCATGTTGAAAAATTTGTCGTTTCTATATATTGCTATATTTGCATTTTAGGGGCGTTACATGCAAAAGTATCAATATATTAATATATCGCATATAAGATAAAAGCTACAGAAACGAGAACAACTTTTTTTTATTTAATCATTTAATAAAAATAAAGTTTCCTGTAGATAAATTATTAATATTAATATATGTTATATATAACTGAGGTGAGTTAAAGTGTTTATACTTTCAAGAGGAACCAGAAAGATAGTATGTATTTTTTTATTACTCATAACTTTTACTACTGCATGTGCAAATAAAGACCTATATCAATTAAAAACAGACCTATCAGATGAAGAGGGAGTTCACAAGATAATCTCTCAAATGGATTGGGACGGAGATAAGGTAAAAAAAGTTGAAATCGAAGGTAAAAATATAGCAATTACTATGACAAAGGACTACTCAGATTATGATTTAAAAAATGCAGA
>JASBZH010000065.1 GCA_029983555.1 Peptoniphilus sp.
AAAAATATAAGGGACTGTGTGCTACAGTCCCTTAAAATTTATATGGAGTTTAATATTTCTACAAGTCTTTTTTATTAAATTTGTTCAAATGCTTGTTTTAAGTCTTCAATTATATCTTCTGCATTTTCAAGACCTACAGAAAGTCTAATCAAGCCTTCAGAAATTCCAGCAGCTGCTCTTTCTTCTGGTGTGTAAGGTGAGTGAGTCATTGATGCTGGGTGTTGAATTAGTGTCTCTGCATCTCCAAGTGATACTGCAAGAGTACATAGCTTAACGCTATCCATTAATTTTTCTCCAGCTTCTTTTCCACCCTCTATTTCAAATGCAATCATTGCTCCAGGAAGAGCCATTTGTTTTTTAGCTATATCATAATACTTAAAGGATTTAAGTCCAGGATATTTCACTTCTTTTACCTTTGGATGTCCTTCTAAGAATTCAGCAACTTTTTGTGCATTAGAACAGTGTTTGTCCATTCTAATTTGTAAAGTCTTCATTCCTCTTAAGATTAAATATGCGTTAAATGGTGCGAGAACTGCTCCAGTGCAGTCTTTTATTCCAACAAGTCTTACTTGATCCATTAGTTCTTTTCTTCCAACTGCAAATCCTGCAATTACATCGCCGTGTCCATTTAGATATTTTGTTGCAGAGTGCACTACAATATCTGCACCAAGTGTAAGTGGTTTTTGAATATAAGGTGTGCAGTAAGTATTGTCTACAATTACAAGAGTATCCTTGTTCTTTTCGTGAACTCTCTTAGCAGCAAGTTCTATGTCACAAATATCCATATTTGGATTTGCTGGAGTTTCAAGATATACAATCTTTGTATTTTCTTTAACTGCATTTACAATATTGTCGACATTTGTAATATCTACAAATTCAACGTCAACACCCATTCTTGTAACGGCGTGTTCAAGATATGCAAAAGTACAGCCATAAAGTGTCTTTGCAGCTACTAAGTGGTCGCCACAAGATATAAATGGCCAAATTGCAGAAGTTATTGCACCCATTCCTGATGCAGCTGATACACAGTCTTCGCCTTCTTCTAAGAGTGCCACTTTTTGTTCAACTTGTGTGTTAGTTGGATTACCAAGTCTTGAATAAATATAACCTTCTTCTTCTAGTGCAAATCTTCTGCCACCTTGTGCAGCGCTGTCAAAAATAAATGTAGAAGTTTGATAGATTGGAGTAGCTAATGCTCCATACTTATTTTTTTCATAACCGCCATGGATTGCCTTAGTTTCAAAATGCATTTTCTTTAATTCATCTTTACTATTCATAAAATACCTTCTTTCTTTTACACTAATAGTTATATTCTTATTGGCATATGCCTATTAAATTGTCTAAATAAAATTATTTTTGAACATCTTCTATTGGTTTATCTAGTTCAAAATCCCATTTTCCCTTAGGATCGGCAAATCTTATAAATATTGAAATTATAGCAAATACAGCAAGAAGTCCTTGATACCACAAGTAAGGGATGAGTTCCACTGGTGCAATCATCTGTGCGCCAAGTTCTTTAGTAAGCCCCGCAGCTATTAAAATTTGAGCTCCATAAGGAATAATTCCTTGCATTACGCAGGAGAAAGTATCTAAGAATGATGCAGATCTTCTTGGATCGACTTTAAAGTCTTTTGAAATCTCCTTTGCAACTGGACCATCAACTATAATTGCAACTGTGTTGTTTGCAGTTGCAGCATCAGTTAAAAGTGTAAGTAGGGCAATTGAAATTTCTGCAGATTTAATTCCCTTGGCAAATCCACTAATTTTTCTAACGAGCCATTCAATTCCTCCATTTTTAGAAACCATGTATGAAAGTCCGCCAGTTAATAGTGACAATAAGAAAATTTCAAACATTCCGCTAAAACCTTCAAATATATTTTGCGCAAATGTGAGCATTGTAAGTCCGCCAGTTGCTATTCCAATTATTCCAGAAAGAATAATTCCACTTGTAAGTACTAAAAATACGTTCATTCCAGCAAGTGCTGCAATTAGTACAAATAAATATGGAATTATCAACACAAAATTATATGGTAGATCTTCTAAAATTACATCGCCTATTGGCTTTCCAACAACCAATAAAATTATAAAAGTTATTATGGCTGCAGGAAGAGCAATTTTAATATTCGCTCTAAACTTGTCTTTCATTTCTACATTTTGAGTTCTAGTAGCAGCAATAGTAGTATCAGAAATAATTGATAAGTTATCTCCAAACATTGCCCCACCAACTAATGCTCCTATTACAAGTGGAAGGGATAGATTTCCCTTCATTGCAACTCCAACTGCAATTGGTCCAACTGTAGATATAGTTCCCACAGAAGTACCTGTAGATATTGAAATAAAACATCCAATCAAAAACATTCCCGCAGTTACATATTGAACTGGAATAAGTGAAAGTGCAAAGTTTACAACAGAGTCGACACCTCCAGATGCCTTTGATACTGTGGCAAAAGCTCCCGCTAATATGTATATTAAACACATTATTATAATATTTTCGTTTCCACAGCCACGCACAAAATCATTAAACTTATCATCAATTGAACCTTCAAACATGATGAAAGCAAGGATTATTGCTGGAAGTATACAAACTGGAGCTGCAACTTGATAAAATGCCATCTCGACTCCTCTTCTATTTAGAAAATATCCAGTGAAGAGATAGACTAGCACAAATACTATAAATGGCAAGAGTGCCGCTCCGTTGGCTTTAGGTTTTAAATTTTTGTTTTCCATAACAACCTCCTTTTAACAAGAATTAAACCATAGTCCCCTGTCAAAAGCTATATTTTATTTAGAAAACGATTTCTAAAGGAGATAAAACTTATTCCAAAATTTTTAAAAAAGTAATTGTATTAAAATATAAATTGTTCTTTAATTTTTAAAATTTTAAATCACAAATTAATTTAAACTCATCAATATTTATTTAATTTTAGCGAATTACAAATTATTTTAAAAAATTTTTTAAATTAGCTTTTGACTATAAAAAAACATTTTCCATCATGTACATTATATTATGTAATCTAGCTTTTGTGAAGTATTTTATGGTAAATTTATAAATACTAAAAAACACTATTGCTATTTTTAAAAAATTATTTTAAAATTTAAATGCTAGTATTGAACATTGTTCATAAATGTAGTATTATAATAAACACAGAAAAAAATGAACAGTGTTCAATAGCTTGGAGGTATTGTAATTTGGACGACAGAAAAAAATTAAAAGAAAATAAAATCACCACGGCGGCCATCTCTTCCTTCAGGGAAAAGGGAATTGAAAAGACATCGATAAGAGACATTATGGATAAGTCTGGCCTAGGCCTTGGAACTTTTTATCTTTACTTTGACGACAAAAAGAATTTAGAAGAAAAAATTGTTCTAGACATACTCACGGACCTAATCTATCAGGCTGAAGCACAGTGTGACGATATAGATGGACCTGATAGGTATATAATTTTTATCAACTATATAATAGATGAATTATTAAAAGATCCGCTCAAGCTCGAGATGATTTCTGAAAATGCAAATTGGGCTTTATACGCAAAGGTTGAAAATGACGAAAGGTTTAAGGAAGCTGAAAATACATTGAAATTTGTATTAAATCAATTTCAATCTGTCTTTAGCATCGAACTTTCTGAGTCAACGAAATTATTTGTTTTATCGCTAACTCTTCAAATAGTACTTACAACTTGTAAGTCTTCTTTAATGAAAGAATCCGTGCTTACAATTGATGAAATGAAGCCTGTATTATTTACAATAATCAAAAAAATATTTGTATAGAGTGTGCCTATGAAAAAATTTACTAAATTTATATCACATCATCCCAAGTTTATATTTCTGGTAATGACAATACTGCTCATACCAGCCTTTATCGGCTATAAACTTACGGGAGTAAATTATGACATTTTGAGTTATTTGCCTAACGATTTAAAATCGACACAAGGTCAAACTATCTTGGATAAAGATTTTAAAAATGCGGCTACAGGAATGCTTATATTAGAAGGAAGTGATCATGAAGCTGAACTTTTGCGAGATCAAATCTTAAAAATTGACGGAGTTGAAGATGTCATTTCAAAATCTTCAACAGTTGGAAACATGATTCCAGAAGAATTTTTACCAGATGATATAAAGGATGTATTTTATGCTGATGGCTCAACACTTATGATAGTAAAATTTAGCGAGTCTTCATCATCATTTACTACTATGTCTGCCATAGATAAGATAAGAAATTTATCTTCTCCGCCAAAATATCTCAGTGGTATATCTTCACTAGTTAAAGATACAAAAGATTTAATGGATAAAGAAACTCCAATATATGTTGTATTGGCAGTTGTTCTTGGACTTATAATTTTATCACTTACAAATGAGTCGACAATAATTCCTTTTGTATTTATCGTGACGATTGGCTACGCAGTTTTGTATAATTTTGGAACGAATGTATTTCTGGGAGAAATTTCGTATATCACAAAGGCGATTGCAGCAGTTTTGCAACTTGCCGTAACTATGGACTATTCAATTTTCTTATATCACAGATATGTAGAGGAAAAGAAGAAAATTGATGATAAAAACGATGCGATGGATCTTGCCATTCAAGAGACAATTTCATCCTTATTCGCATCTTCACTTACTACTTTTGCAGGATTTTTAGTTTTAATCTTGATGAGACTTGGGCTTGGCAAGGACATTGGACTTGTAATGAGTAAAGGGGTTTTAATCGGACTTCTTTCAACAGTAATTCTCTTGCCAGCAATGCTCTTACTCGTGGAAAAACTAACTACAAGATTTAATCACAAAGTAATGCTTCCATCTTTTGATAGGCTTGCAGAATTTAATATAAAACATTCTAAGACACTTGTGATAATCTTTATTGCACTATTTATTCCGGCAATGTTTGGTTCTATAAATACAAAGTTATATTACAACTTGGATAGATCCTTACCTCAAGATCTTGATTCTATAGTTTCACTTAACAAGATGAAAAAAGATTATGATATGGCGACAACTCACTTTATAGTAGTTAAAGATGATCTTTCCAATTCTTCACTAAATGGACTTATAGATGGAATAAAAGAAATCGAAGGCATAAATTCAGTCTTGAGTACAAATTCTGTAACTGGAGTGACTATGCCACAGGAATTTTTGCCAGATAAAGTTCGCGATAACTTCGCAAAAAACGGATACCAAATGATAATGGCAAATTCAAAATATCAAACTGCATCTCCAGAAGTTAAAGAGCAAATTGAAAGCATGAGAGATGTAATAGATAAATACGACAGTGATGGATATCTTACAGGCGAAGCAGTTTTGACAGACGACTTAACTGTTATATCTGATCAAGACTTTAAAATGGTAAATATTGCTTCTATTGCAATTGTATTTGTAATTATCGCCATAGTATTTAAATCACTTGGTATACCAATAGTGCTAATTGCTGCAATTGAACTTGCAATTCAAATAAACATGGGTATACCTTTCTATCTAAATCACACAATACCATTTATAACTTCAATTATAATTGGTGTAATACAACTGGGTTCTACTATTGACTACTCAATTTTACTGACAAACAGATTTTTATCTGAGTACGAGGAGAAAAAAGATGTAAATGAATCTTTGGGAGTAGCAGTTAAGGAAACTTCAAAATCAATTGTCACATCAGCCCTTTCATTTATGGCTGCGACAATTGGGGTCGGCATATATTCAAAGATGGAAATAGTTTCAACAATATGTACCTTCCTTGCAAGAGGTGCAATCATAAGTATGGCAGTAATAATATTCTTGCTACCTGCCCTAATATCAGTAACTTTTCCATTTATTAAAAAGACTACTAAAGGTTTAAATTAAGACCAGCTATTAAATGTCAATAGATAATTTTAAGGTTTATCGCATTTG
>JASBZH010000066.1 GCA_029983555.1 Peptoniphilus sp.
TGGAGACACAGTAATTGAAGGTAGGGCACTCGTGCTCGCACCGCTTAAATAAAAAAAGAAAGCTCCCAACTATTGTTGGGAGCTTTTTATGCAAAAATTTAATTAATTTGTGAAGAATTTAAATTACTTATTTTAATAAGTAAATCTCAATTTAGCCTTTTTATTTAAACACATCCATGTCTTTAAGCTTTTTTATTTCTTCTTCTGTATATCCAAGATCTTTTAGTATATCTTCTGTATCTTCGCCAATCTTTTTGCCGACAAATTTATATTCAGGTTTTGTCTTTGAGAATTTAATTGGATTTGCAAATTGCTTAATTTTTTCTCCATCTGCATCCATATCAATTATTAATTCTCTTTCTTTTATATTTTCATCTTCTATAACTTCATCTAAATTTAAAACTGGCTCAACGCATGCGTCCCTATCCTTAAAAATTTCCACCCATTCAGAAAAGTCTTTTGATAGGAATTTTGATTTAATTTCTTCTTTTACACTTAAATCTGTGGCTGACTTTCCATTTATATTTAAAATATCACAAAGTTCATTCCAAAACTTTGGCTCAAGAGATCCAACAGCTATATATCTTTTGTCTTTAGTCTCATAAAAGTCGTAATTGCTGCCGCCATTTAAAAAGTTACACTCACGAGTAGGAAGTTCTCCTCCAGCAAGATATCCTGCGCCAATTAGTGAATTTAAAGGAAGAAGTCCATCCATCATTGATATGTCAATGTACTGACCTTCTCCAGTTTCATTTCTGTAATTAACTGCCGCCAAAATTCCTATAACTGAGTTCATACTTCCAACGGCAATATCTCCTATTTGTGTTCCATAAAGAGAAGGTCCCTCATCTTTTCTTCCGCTAAAGCTCATGAGTCCAGATTTCGCCAAGAAATTTATATCGTGGCCTGCTTTTTTACTCATAGGGCCATTTTGTCCATAACCTGTTATGGAGCAGTAGATGAGTCTTGGATTTATTTTTTTGAGTTCTTCATATCCAAGACCAAGCTTATCCATCACATTTGGCCTAAACTGTTCTATTACAATGTCGTAGTCTTTAATTAATTTTTTTACTATTTCAACTGCCTCTTTGGTCTTAAGATTAAGTGCCAAAGTTTTTTTGTTGCGATTAAGCCACATTAGGTTTGCAGATTTGCCATTTACTTTAGGCTCAGATTCTAAAACCAAATCGTGTTTTGAAGGTGATGAAATTTTTATCACATCTGCTCCCATATCTGCGAGTTGCATAGTTGCAAAAGGTCCTGGCAGAAGTGTAGTAAAATCTAAAATTTTTAAATTTGATAGTGCGTTCATAAAAACTCCTTTTTTTTATTAGTACAGTTTCATTTTATCACTATAAATTATTCTTATCAAACAAGCAGCTTCTTAATTAAATAATTAACATTTTACCAATAAATTACATTCTATAAATCTAAAATTATAAACTTCATGTTATTTTCTATTATGTTAAGAAATATTATTAGGAGGAATTATGAAAAAGAAAGTTATTTTAATTATTGCACTTGTGTTTTCAATTTTATTCACAGCGTGCTCTAAGTCAGAATCAAAAGACAATAAGGAAGTAGCAGAGGCAGAAAAAGCCGGCAAAACTACTGTAACTTTTTGGCATTCCATGGGCGGTGTAAATGGAAAAGCTCTTGACGAACTTGTAAAGAGATATAACGAAAGTCAAGACAAGTATTTTGTTAAAGCAGAGTTTCAAGGAGAATACGATGATGCACTTACTAAACTGAGAGCTTCATCTGCAGGGGATGAAGTCGGAGCAGATATGGTTCAAGTTTTTGAGCTTGGCGCGAGATTTATGATAGACTCCGGTCTTATAGTTCCAGTGCAAGAATATATCGACAAGGACAACTTCGACGTTTCAAAAATCGAACCAAATCTTGCTGCATATTATACAATTGATGGAAAATTAAATTCTATGCCTTTTAATTCATCAACTCCACTACTTTATTACAACAAGGACGTTTTTGAAAAAGCAGGAATAAAAGAAGCGCCTAAATCTTTAGAAGAAATGCTAGACATTTCAGATGACTTAAAGACAAAGGGCGAAGTTGAAATGCCTATATCCATGTCAATTTATGGATGGTGGGTTGACCAACTTATGACTAAGCAAGAACTTCCAATGTTTAACAATGAAAATGGACGTGAAAAAAATCCAACAAAAGTTGTTTGCGATGAAAACGGCGGAATGGAAAATATTTTGACAATGTGGAAAAAACTTGCAGATGAGGGAGTTGCTCCAAATGTAGGTAAGCAAGGAGGAATTCCAGAATTTGTTTCTGGCACTTCTGCAATGACTTTTGCATCTACTGCAAGTTTAAAAGAAATTTTAAATGAAGTTGGCGACTCTTTTGAAGTTGGAACAGCATATTTTCCTGGTGTAAATAAAACTGATAAGGGAATGGTATCTATCGGTGGAGCTTCAATCTATATGATTGACACTGGAGATGACAAGAGAAAAGACGCTTCTTGGGACTTTATCAAATTTTTAGTTTCTCCAGAATCTCAAGCATTCTGGAACGCAGAAACTGGATACTTCCCAATAAATGTCGATGCGCATGAAGAAGATGTATTTAAAGAAAATATTAAAAAATTCCCACAATTTCAAACTGCAATAGATCAGTTGCACGACTCTTCACCAGAGTCTCAAGGGGGACTTGCCACAGTATATCAAGAAACTAGACAAATTGAAGAAAAATATGTTGAAGAAGTCTTAAATGACAATAAGACTCCAAAAGAAGCAACTGAGGCAATCGCAAAAGAGGTAAATAGCGCCCTTGATAATTACAACGCAGCTAATTAAGAAGTGATTTTATGAATAGGGAAAATAATAAAAAAGCATATCTTTATTTGTTTCCCGCAATGGCAATTTTCTTAATTTTCACATTTTATCCATTTGTAGAGACTTTAATTAGGAGTCTCTACTCTACGGATAATATGGGAGCAAATAAAAATTTTGTGGGATTTAAAAATTATTCGACACTTTTTCATTCACCAGCTTTTTACAATTCAATAGTCGTAACGCTTATGTATGTTGTAATTGTCGTTATTATAGGGGTTATTCTGGGATTTTTAACTGCAATGCTTTGCCAAAAAAATTTTCCTGGAATCAAATTATTTTCGGCAGCTTATGCTCTTCCTATGGTAATAGCTTCAAGTGGTATGGCTCTTGTATTTAAGGTAATGCTAAATCCGTCAATTGGAATTGTAAATATAATTTTAAATAGCAAGGCCAACTGGCTTGTTGATCCAAAACTTGCGCTTTTGAGTGTTGGAATTTTGACAGGTTGGCTAAACAGTGGAATGAACTTTTTATATTTTAGTGCAGGCCTTGCCGGAATTGACGATTCTCTTTATGAATCTGCGAAGATTGACGGGGCAGGTGGATTTAATGAATTTATATACATCACTCTTCCGTCCCTTGGACCAATTATATTTTTTGTAGTAGTTACAAATATAATTAATGCTTTTCAGTCCTTTGCTCAAATTAAACTTTTGACTGCAGGCGGTCCTGGAGATGCTACAAATGTAATTGTACACGATATTTATAAAAATGCCTTTATGAATTACAGATACGATATGGCCTCAGCTGAGTCAATAATTTTGTTTATAATTATTATGATTTTGACTCTAATTATATTTAAGAGAAATGGTGCTGCAAATGATAGAAGCTAAAACAAAAAGAAAAACAATGGTAATTGAAAAAACTAAAAATAGAAATGCGGGAAATTTTGGACAGTATATTAGACTTATTTTAAATATAATCGTTGCGATTGTGGTCTTATTTCCACTAATATATGCAGTGGCGATGAGCCTTAAGCCAGCGAGCGAAATTTACCAAAATAGTTCTACAATTTTTACGGCAAATCCTACTTTTGATAATTATTTGGAAGTTATGGAAACTGCGCCTATTGGTCGCTACGTTTTAAACTCGTTTATAGTTTCAATAGTCATAATGATATCTCAAATAGGCACCGCAATAGTTGCAGCTTTTGCCTTCCATTTTTTAAAATTTAGAGGAAAGGCAATTTTATTTTCTATAATAATGTCAACTATGATGATACCTGGAGAAGCTACAATAATTTCAAACTTCTTAATGGTAAGTGGTTGGGGACTTTCAAACACATATATAGGTTTAGTACTTCCATATCTTACTACGGCAATGGGAATATTTTTATTTAAGCAGGCCTTTTCCACTTTTCCAATGGAAATTTATGAATCTGCTCACATTGACGGCTGCAGCGATTTAAAGTTTATAGTAAAAATTTTAATTCCAATTTCTAGACCAGTAATTGGAGCTTTGAGTGTGGCTGCATTTTTAAGTTCATGGAATATGTATATGTGGCCTCTTTTAATAACAGGTTCAGACGAATATAGGACAGTTCAAATAGGGATAAGTATGTTAAATTCCGTTGACTCACAGTCCATGGTACTGATGATTGCAGGTGTAGTAATCTGTATGATTCCATCGCTTGTGATATTCTTTTTTGCAAGAAAGAACATGATTAAGGGACTGACAACGGGAGCAGTAAAGGGTTGATAAAGTGGCAAATGTAAAACTTGAAAATATAGTAAAAGATTATGAGGACGGCTATAGAGCTGTCAAAAATATTAATTTAGATATCAAGGACAAGGAATTTATAGTTTTAGTTGGTCCAAGTGGCTGTGGCAAATCCACAACGCTTAGAATGATTGCAGGTCTTGAAAGTCCAAGTTCAGGAGAGATAAAAATAGAAGATGATGTTGTAAACGACATGAGTCCAAAAGATAGGGACATTGCAATGGTGTTTCAGTCATACGCTCTTTATCCGCACATGACAGTTAGAGAAAATATTTCTTTTCCGCTAAAGATGAGAAAAGTTTCAAAGGATAAAATAAGATCTAAAGTTTCAAATATCGCAGGAGTACTTCAATTAGAAGAACTCTTGGATAAAAAACCAGCACAGCTTTCAGGTGGACAGAGGCAAAGAGTTGCCCTTGGCCGTGCGATGGTGAGAAAACCAAAAGTTTTTTTGCTCGACGAGCCACTTTCAAATTTAGACGCAAAACTCCGTGTCGAAATGAGAAGTGAAATTGTAAACCTGCACAAAAAGCTAAACACTACATTTATTTATGTAACTCACGATCAAACTGAGGCAATGACAATGGGAAATAGGATTGCCGTTTTAAATAAAGGAGTATTGGAACAGTTTGACACTCCATTAAATCTGTATTACAAGCCAAACAACAAATTTGTTGCAGAATTTATTGGAACTCCAAAAATGAACATCTTTGAAACTGAGTTCAACGAAAATGACGACAAACTATTTATAAAATTGTTTGGTAAAATCTTGCCAATTCCAAGCGAATTAAAGGATAAATTTAGTTCTCTAGAAATGGGTCAAAGCTACTATGTAGGGATTAGAAGCGAAGACTTTTTTATAGATGAAGATTCTAAAATCGACCTATTGTTTTCAAACGTTGAATACATGGGTAGCGATATCTATGCATATGCAGAGTCAGATGAATCTAGCGACAGAATTATCATGAGATTCGATGCAGAAGAAAATATTGATAAAAATATGAGAACTAGAGTTGGAATTGACTTTAAAAAGTTATTTGTGTTTAGAAAAGATAGCGAAAAGACAATAATATTTCCGACAAGGTAATAAATAATATATATCAGTTAGAAATTTAAAGACCCATACTATTTAAATAGTATGGGTCTTTTAAACTATAGTTAGAATTATTTATTAAAATTTAAATCTGGATAATTTGTTATCACGCCGTCTACACCAATTTTTTTCATG
>JASBZH010000067.1 GCA_029983555.1 Peptoniphilus sp.
AAAGACACAGCCCAAAAATTAATTATGCATTTTGTTTTTCTTGTTCTTTTTTAAGCTTAGCAGCTTCAATCTTTTCTTGTTTTTCTTTTTCCTTCTTAGCTTTTTCTCTTTCTTTCATCTTAGCAACCCTTTCAGGATACTCACAGAAAATAGCTCCAGTAGGACATTTAGAAACACAAATTCCACAGTTAATACATTTGTCGTAGTCAATTCTAGCTAAGTTGTCTTCAACGTGAATTGCATCTTTTGGACAATTCTTTTCACAAAGTCCACAAGCTATACATCCAACTTGGCATTTGACCCTTACATCTTTACCTTTATCATAAGATTGACACTTAACAACTGTCTTTGCTTTATATGGAACGAGCTTAATAATTTTTTTAGGACAGATGTTAATGCACTTCATACAAGAAACGCATTTTTCTTTATCTACAACTGCCACTCCGTTAACCATGTGTAGCGCATCAAATTCACATACACTCACGCAAGTTCCGCCGCCGCAGCAACCATAGCTACAAGCTTTAGATCCTTGTTGAAAATCTGATATAAGTCTGCAATCTTTAAGATCGTTATAATCGTATTTATTTTTAGCTTTGTCACAATCTCCTTGGCAAAGCACTGTAGCAACTTTTCTTTCAACATTAGAAGCATTTACTCCCATTATAGCGCTGACCTTTTCAGCACTTTCAGCACCACCAATAAGGCAGGCATTAGTTGGAGCATCTCCAGCAACTATTGCTTCAGCAAGTCCATCACAACCTGGGTAACCACAAGCACCACAGTTTGCACCTGGAAGTGCGTTTCTAACTTCTATAACTTTTGGATCAACTTCAACTGCAAAAACTTTTGATGCAATTGAAAGAACAATTCCAAAGAACGCTCCTACTATCCCTAAGAAAATAATGGGGGTAAGTATTGTATTAAAATCCATATTGACCCTCCTATACTAATCCGCCGAAACCAGAGAATGCAATTGCCATTAAGCCGGCACTGATAAGTGCAATAGGAACACCTTGAAGTGCCTTAGGCACATCAGCTAGTGCGAGTTTCTCTCTCAAAGCAGCTATAAGAATAAGTGCTAGTGTAAAACCTACAGAAGCTCCAAAACCGCTAAATATAGTTTCAATTAAATTATAATCATTTTGAACATTTAGAACTGTAACACCAAGTACCATACAGTTTGTTGTGATAAGTGGTAAGTAAACTCCCATTGCTTGATAAAGTGAAGGAGATGACTTTTTGATAAACATTTCAACAAATTGAACTAGAGATGCAATTACAAGGATAAATGCAATTGTCTGTAAATATTCAAGTCCAAACCTATCAAGTACAAAAGTTTGAATAACCCAAGTAATAGCAGAAGCAAGTACAACTACGAATGTAACTGCCACTCCCATTCCCATTGCTGTATCAGTTTTTGATGAAACTCCTAAAAATGGGCAGATACCCAAGAACTGAGCAAATATATAGTTATTAACAAGTATTGTCGATACTAAAATTGTAAAAATGCTTTGTAACATCAGTCTGCCCTCCTATTTAATATACGTCTATAACCAGCAATCAAAAATCCAAGAAGTATAAATGCTCCAGCTGGCGCACCCATAAGTCCTATTCCAGGAAAAGATTCTGGTAAAATTTGTTTGTTAAGAAGTGTGCCATATCCTAATAGTTCTCTAAAGAAACCCATTGAGAGTACAGCTATTAGATAACCAATTCCTGCGCCTAAACCGTCTACGATTGAAGGCAATAATTTATTTTTATATGCAAATCCTTCAGCTTCACCTAAAATTGCACAGTTTACAACGATAAGAGGAAGGAATATTCCAAGTGCGTTGTAAATAGTTGGTGAATAAGCTTGTAGCATCATTTGCACCAATGTTACAAAAGTAGCTATTACAACTATAAAGCATGGGATTCTGATTTTATCAGGTATGATATTTCTAAGTAGTGAAACTACAGTATTACTCATTATTAAAACAAAAGTTACTGCAAGTCCCATTGCAAGTGAGTTTGTAATATTATTTGTAATGGCTAAAACAGAACAAAGCCCAATCAATTGCACGAATACGGGATTGTTCTTAAAAGCGCCGTTTTTAAAAACTTTACTTAATTTCATAACTTAACCCCCTATTCATTTATAAGCTCTTGAAAAATTTGAACAGCTTCATTTGAACCTGCAAGAGCTCCCTTTGAAGAAACTGTAGCAGATGTAAGCCACATTATTTCATTTTCAGCTTGTGGATCTTTACTTAAAACTAATTCTCCAGATGCTGATTTACCTTCATATGATGGATAATATTCGTCAGTTTCAATTCTAGTACCATAACCACTTGTCTCTTGATTAGAAATATTTCTAAATCCGGCAATCTTTTCGCCTTCAATTAAAAATCCAAGAGCATTAGTCATAGCTCCTCCAAAACCATTTGTCTCAATATTAATTCCATATCCAATAATCTCGTCGCCTTTTTTAGCAGCGAATATTTTTTCAACTTTTGGATGTTTTTCTTTTATTGCATTGAATTTTTCAGCACTAATTTCTTCGAATTTATCGGCCTTATCACCAAAAATAACTCCATAAGATTCTACTGCTTTTTGAAATTCTGCCTCTGCTATTACAGGAGCTGTAAAACTATTAACATAAGCTAAAAGTCCTGCCGAAATAGCACAAAAAACAAGAAGTATAATACCAAATTTAACAGGTTCTTTCATCTATTTCGCCTCCCCATAAGCTTCAGTCTTAGTCAATTTATCAATTAACGGTGTTGCAAGGTTCATTAAGCATATTGCATAAGAAACTCCTTCAGGAAGTGAAGCCTTAACTCTTATAAGAGCAGTTAAAAATCCACAACCTATTGCAAAAATAATTCTTCCTTTTCTATTAATAGGATTAGTAGAATAGTCTGTCGCCATAAATATTGCACCAAGCATAAGTCCGCCAGCTAAAAGTTCATGTGGAACATATTCAAATGGAACTCCTAGTATTGGTAAAAATATTGCAGTTACAACAATATAAATAACTGGGATTTCCCAAGAAATAACTTTTCTAGCTACTAAATAAATAAAACCAATAATAAGTGCAAGTGCAGAAGTTTCTCCAATTACTCCACCGATATTTCCGATAAACATATCAGCAAGTGGTGGTAAATTTTCAAAAGCTCCAGAACTGATTTGTTGAAGTGGAGTTGCATAAGTAGAAGCATCGAAAGTGGCTGAAGTATTTAGTCCTTGTTTTATAATTTCAGGTGACAAATAAGCTGTCATGTTCTTAGCCCATGATGCCATAAGTACAAGCCTTGCTGCCAAAGCAGGATTCATAAAATTAAAACCAATTCCACCAAAACATTCTTTAACAACTAATATTGCAAAAACTGAACCAAAAATTGCCATCCATATTGGAAATTCAATAGGTAAGTTAAGTGCTATTAAAATACCTGTTACTACTGCTGATAAATCTCTAACTTGAATAGTTTTCTTTAGTGCACTTTGAGTTATATATTCAGTAGCAACACAAGAAATAACACAAGTTGCAATTAATAATAATGATCTCAAGCCGAAGAAATAAACTGAGGCGATCATAGCAGGAACAAGTGCAATGATAACATCTAACATTATCTTAGATACTGTATCATTTGATCTGATATGAGGTGCCAATGACACAAAGCGCTCAGCATTTTGATTGACTAGCTCATTTTTCATTGTATTTTTTTCCATTTCCTACCCCCCTACTTCTTCATATTAGCACGAATTTCACGTTTAGCTAATTTTACAGATGCAGTCAAATGTCTCTTAGCTGGACATACGAAAGAACAAATTCCGCATTCCATACATTGATCTGCGTGAAGTTCAATGCAAAGATCCAAGTTACCCTTTAAAATTGCGTGATTTACATCTGTAGGATTTATATGTGCTGGACAGTGATCCACACATCTTGAGCATCTAATGCAAGGACTTTCGACATTTGGTTTTACTTCTTCTTCAGTAAAAACTAAAATACCAGAAGTAGTTTTTGTAATAGGAGAATCCATGTCAAATACAGATTTACCTGTCATAGGACCGCCACAAACTATTTCAACGTGATTTTCTTTAATTCCACCACAGAATTTTAAAATATCTCCCACTGGTGTTCCAATTTTAACTAAAATATTTTTTGGCTCTTTGATTCCAGAACCACTTACTGTAATAACTCTTTCATAAGAAGGCCTACCTTCTATCATAGCTTCATAAAAAGCAAGAGTAGTACCTACATTAGTTAAGAAAACTCCAACGTCATTAGTTACACCATTTTGTGGAACTATTCTTCCAACAACTGCTTCTGAAAGTCTCTTAGAATCACCTTGTGGATACTTAGTTTGACATCCGACAACTTTTAGATGACTCCAATTTGGATGAGCACTAATAACCTCTTCCATCTTTTCTATGGCATCAGGTTTATTTTCTTCTATTGCCATATAGGAAACTTCTTTGTTGTAGAAATGTGAAAATATGTCTAAACCCTCTAAAATTTCCTCAGTTTTTTCTAACATAATTCTATGGTCGCAAGTTAAAAATGGTTCACATTCTGCCCCATTGATAATACATTCGTCAAGAACTGGATCTTCACTCTTTAATTTTGCGTGTAGTGGAAAACCAGCTCCACCCATACCGACGATTCCCTTTTCCTTTATGAATGGAATGAGATCATCAATTTTGTGATCTTTATAATCCTTAAAGTCGGTTAGGTTATCAACCATTTCATCTTTGCCATCGCTTTTAATTACTACGCATTCGCAAAATCTTCCATCAGCTGTATACATTTTCTTAATATCTTCAACTGTACCTGATACAGATGAATGAACAGCCGCCGAAATAAATGCGTCTGAATTACCCACTATTTGTCCTACCTTAACAGAGTCTCCTTTTGCAACAACAGGTGCGCATGGCGCTCCTATATGTTGAGACATAGGTATGTAAACAATTTCAGGACTAGGCATCCTCTCTATTGCCATTTTCTCTGATAAAGATTTGTGTTCGTCCATGTGGACTCCACCTACGGAGAAAGTGAGATTTCTTGAACTCATAAAAAATTCACCCCTTATATGGCTATATAAAGCCTTTTTACCTTTCGTTATAATTATAACACTAAATTAATTTAATGTATATGATATTGACAAAATTTTCTCAAATTAAATCCACAAAAATGTTCAGATTACTTAGTTCCAAGATATTAGAGTATATTTGTATCTTTTATAAAAATTTATCTGTATAAATACTTTTACAAAAAATTTATAATTAGAAATGTAAAATCAAATATATAAAAAAATTTTATATTTCCTATAAATGTTTTCCCAATTATTTTATATTATTTAATAATTTAGTTTAAAATTTTTACAATAAAACCTGCTAACAAAAGTCAAGGAGAAAATCAAATTAATTTTACTTTTCT
>JASBZH010000068.1 GCA_029983555.1 Peptoniphilus sp.
GCATAAAGCAGCTGAAGTTTTATCTATGGCAGGAATAAAATTAATAAAAAATCCTCAATTAATAGAAAAAGCCAAAGATGAACTAAAAAATAAAAGAAACGGCGAATTTGTAAGTCCTATACCAGATGGAAAAAAAGCCCATATCCCGTCAGATATAAAATAAATATTTATAATATAACACAATATAATCAAAAAAACATTGTTTGGAATATCACCAAACAATGTTTTTTAATTAATATTTTTATAATACATATACAAAAATGGATATAATATTAAATCAATTTCAATATCAATAAATTTTAATATATAGAAGTTGAAAACTCCATATAAAATATTTATATTTTATTTAATATAAATTATATGCCATAAACCACCATGTCAAGACTAAAAATCCCAATATAAAAAGTATTGTAACCGAAACTATTCGAAGTACAGTGGCGGCTGGTTTCTTAATTTTTTTCTTCTCGATGTAGTAATCTGTATATCTGTATCCACTCACTATAATAGGTATATACATTATAAATGAGAGCATCATAAGGTAGCTATTTATAAATTCCGTTGATCTCAAATATTCTATATTGTTAAATCTTCCATAGAACTTTAAAAAAGAAAATACAACTACTCCAATAATTGCCAATATATTCATGCCTTTTTTAGTCCTGTCGTGTCTATTTAATAGAAATACAATAGCTATGTATAATAGCATTCCAAATATATAAAGCATAAGTTGTTTAAGTCCCAAAGTTCTCACCCTTTCATTAATTTTTTCGTTAAAATACATTTTAACATAAAAAAGGCACTATTTAGGAAATTTCCCAAATAGTGCTTTATAAACTTCTAATTATTTCTTAAAACCTTCGTAGAGATTTCCTTCTGCTTCATCAATATATTTTTGTGCATTTATTGATGCTATAGCTCCATCTCCTGCAGCGTTTACAATTTGTCTTACTGTTTTCTTTCTGATATCTCCTGCTGCAAAAACTCCAGTTACATTTGTCTTCATCTCTTCATCTGTGATGATGTAATGATCTTCTGAAATATTTATTTGATCTTTATAAATATCTGTATTTGGAACATATCCTATAAATACAAAAATTCCAAAAGGATCGTCAGATTTTATTGATCTTTCTTCTCCAGTTTGGTTATTCTTCAAAACCAATTCATTGACAACTTTGTCGCCCTTTATTTCGACAACTTCACTGTTCCAAATGAAATCAATCTTATCATTATTAAAGGCTTTTTCTTGTAAAATTTTAGAAGCGCGAAGCTCATCTCTTCTGTGAATGATATAAACTTTTTTTGCAAAATTTGTTATAAAAATTGCCTCTTGAACGGCAGAATCTCCACCGCCAACTACATATACGTCTTCACCTTCATAAAAAGCAGCATCGCATAGTGAGCAGTAGCTTACTCCTCTACCTTTATATTTGTCTTCCCCTGGAGCACCAATTTGACGTGGATTTGCTCCTGTTGCAATGATTACTGCCTTTGCTTCATAATCATCTACATAGCATTTAATTTTTTTAACTTCACCTGTCAAGTCGACAGATTCTACTTCGTCCATTACTATTTTGGCACCAAACTTTTTAGCTTGATCTGCAATTTTCTTTCCAAGTTCAGCCCCATCTATTTGATCAATTCCAGGATAATTTTCGATTCCTGTAGTTTCAGTAATTTGTCCGCCCTCGATACCTTTTTCGATAATTAGTGTATCTTTTTTTCCACGAGCAGCATAAAGTCCTGCAGTAAGTCCAGCAGGTCCTCCTCCAATTATTATAATATCATGCATGGTATTACCTCCATTTGTTACTATTATACCCAAAATTTATTAAACTCAACAATCATTAGCATAGTTTACTTCTCTTCGTTCACTACATCTTCGTCCAGTTGATCGTCTCTATTTTGTTTAAAATCTTCATAGATTATATTTATAATTTCTCTATCATAATCTGTTGCCATAGCGTCTAGACAGATTTTATATACATAGTCTATAAAGTCTTTTACTTCATCTTTTACACTTGTATCTGCTAAGGTGTAAATTAAGTATATTCCACCTAAAATAGCCCTGGCAACCATTGGATCTTCTTTACCATAAAATATTATTTGTGAAAAAGAGTTATAAAGCTCTTCTTTAATAGTATACCCTATATAGATAATCTTGCAGTTTTCATTTTCTTTTAAGACTACATAGGAATTTTCTGTTGAAAATAGCCTTCCAAGTAGAACTGCTATCTTTCTTATACATTCTATGGCAGTGTTTGGATCATTGACACCTGGACTTAATGCCATCATCGCGATTTCAGTTAAGTTTGTAACTTCGTGATGATAATCTTTAAAGTCATTTTTGCTTACATTAATCAAAATGTAGGAAGAAAGTTCATTTAAAAATTCGTCCTTGTCTTCGCCTTCTAATTCGAGATTTTTAAATAGACAAATTTTTCCAATATACATTCCCTTTGATACGTACTCGCCTATCTTCTTTTCGATAACTAGCTCACACTTTATATCTTTAAGCTTATTTAGAAGAGAACTTGAGTCAATTTCATAAATAAATCCAGTTTCATTTGCATAAATTTTTATCTCTAAAGCTCCATCTTCTTCTTTAAATCTTTCTGATTCTTTGCGCCTTTTGGATTCATCCTCAATTAACTTATACGCATTTTGATATACATTTTCTATAACATTAGAAGTCTTTATATCTTTTAGAACTCTTCTGACAAAAAGAATAAAGGATATCATAGCTGCAACTGCATAAAAAATTGCTATTGTTCCGCAAAGCAGTGGCTCCTCGTATTCTATATTTTGAACCATAAATAGTGCCAAAACTGTATAGAAAAATCCACCTACATATACTCCAACAAGGCTAAGTACATTTGGCTTGTCAATAAAATCTTGAACAATTCTAGGCGTAAATGAATCTGAATACTTTCCCATAACTGTCAAAATTGTAGTAAAAGTGAAAGTTGTAACAGTTAAAAATGTTCCTGAAAGTGTAGACAAGAATGACGAAGACACCTCTGAAGAGAGTAGTAAAATATCTGGAAAATTATTTTTTAACGAAGGACATTTGTAATCTATTACCCAACTTAAAATTAAGAGCAAAATTGAAATTAAGCTGTATCTGATAATTCTGATAAAATTTCTATTGTTCAGATATTTTAACTTTATTTTATTAAACATTTACTCACCCCAATTAATTCTATCAAATTATCATTGTAATAAGTAGTTTTTTAATTATAAAATTTAAATACTGTACTCAAAAATTTTAAAAACTTATAAGTAAAAATTCTCCTGACTTTTAAATCAGAAGAATTAATATCTATTTATATTTTAAAAGAAAATCACTAATAACCTTTTTGTAACCTATAGGATTTTTAATCGCAAACTCTATGTGCTTGTAACTTTTCTCAGTGTGAAGTTCTTTTTTATTTCCAGAAATACTATCATAAATTTCTTTTCCCATGTGGTATGGAGTCACTTCATCCGCTTTTGAATTTATTATTAAAACTGGAGATTTGAACTTTTTGCCCTTTATCCAATCGGCAGAATTTATTTTATCAAATCCGAATCCAAGCTTAAGTCTAGTGTATAAATTTCCAGAAAATTTTAAAAATCCCTTTGGTATATTCTCTTCTTTTACAACTTTATCAAAAATTTGATCAATTATTTCATAAAAATCTGCAACTGGAGAATCTAAAACTAAATAGTCTATATTTTCATCATCTCTTGACGCTGTAATTAGTGCAGTTGCCCCACCATAAGATTCACCATAGAGTAAAACTTTTCCATCTCCATCTATTTTACTCTTAGAAAAATTTAGTACGTCGAGTGCATCATAAGACTCAAAAATTCCATAAGTTGAATAATTTGCCATATTCTCTCCAGAATTTCTTTGATCGTAAATGATACAGTTATATCCAAGGTCCAAAAAAATATTTGCAATGTGAGAAAGACTCTCTTTAGTTCCACCCATACCGTGAATTAAAACTGCAATGTTTTTATTGCCATCTCGAGTTACATATATTGCGGGAATATTGTGTCCAAATTCAGTTGATAAAATCTTCAAATGTTCTACGTCATTAGATTTTTCAAAATTATTGTATTCATCCCTAAAGAGCTCTATATTTTTTATGGACTGTTCTCTTGTAACTGGATTTACAATGCCTTCAAACACGCTTTTGCCAGTAAAATAAGTAAGTACGATTATAGAAATAATTATTATAATTAACAGTACATGCAAAATATTTTTTGATTTCTTTTTCACTAATACACCTCTTTACACTTTTTAAACAATTAAAGACTATCAAAACTTTATATAATCTGTGTAAAATTCCACTAATTTTTTTATAAGATTTTAAAATAAAACAAAATGTATAATTTTTAGGTATAATGTAATTGGTGATAATATGAATTTTAATCTTAACTTGAGCAGTACAAACTTTATAATTATAAATATTTTATCTGCTGCTATTGGAATTTACTTTATTTTAAAGAATAAAAAGAATAAAAATAAAAAAACTAATAGAGAAAATAATGAAGTTGAACTTAATTTTTACGAAAAGAGTTATTATTATAAGGGCGCAAACTTACAGCACAACACAATTATTGCAATGCTTTTATCCTTAAGTTCTCGCGGCGTGATTGATATAAAAAAAACTTTTTATAAGAATAAAAAAGGCGAAGATGTCGTAAATTATATCTTTACAAAAGAAGATTTAACAGGTATTGATCGTGCAGAAAGAATACTTTTAGAAATACTATTTTCCTTTAATGACACAAATGAAATATCATCTCGAGAATTAAATAGGCTTAGAAGGGTTGCTCCAGATGATTACAATCACAAATTTTATGAGTTTACAGAATATATGGAAAATCACTTTAAAGACATTGGATTAAAACAAGAAAACAATTCTCATAAAAAAGTGCTCACAAACTTCCTTGGATTTTTTATACTCCTCGGAATCGCCATGATATCTCTGTATAATAGAGCTTACATCGGACTAATAAATATGGCTCTTAGTGTTATGTTTTTTGGAATATCAATTCAGAATGTTGCAGAACTTCCAGAAGCTGGCAAAAATAAATTTAAAGAGCTTATGGAAGTAGAAAACAAATTAAAAAAACTAGATATAAGTACAAAAAATCCAACTCTCGTTGCAATTGGATTTGGATTAAAATATGAAAATATAATAGCAATTAGAAATAAAAATAAAGATGACTACGCGATTTATTTTGACAATGGCAGATCAGATTTTCAAAAGACTATGAGAACTGCTCTTGTGGGAGATTCATTCTTAGTAAAATAAACGCCAATAATAATCTAATAAATTTTTGTAATAAAAAATACCAGAGTAGGTAAAATTCTCTGGTATTTTTTTATTACATATTTAATTTTATATTATTTTAATAAT
>JASBZH010000069.1 GCA_029983555.1 Peptoniphilus sp.
TGATATAGACAAATTTTGTAGTCGCATTCTTTAATTTTATCGAAGTTTTTTTCTATCGCCTTTATGGGATCCGTTATCTCAAAATTTTCGATATTTTCTTTCTTTTCCCACACATTTATCCAGTCAGTCACAATCCCTATAATGCCAATAGTCTTTTTATTTGGTAAAATTTTTATGGCGTAGTCATCTATTTTTATTTTTTTAGTCTTGTCTTTAACATTTGCACAAATTAGCTTTGCATCGTTATTTTCTATAAATTCCCTTAGATAATCGTAGCCGTAGTTAAAGTCGTGATTTCCCAATGTATAGTAATCAATTTTAAATTCATTTAAAATTTTTGCTACAACAGAAGGTCTCTTTTCCTTTTCAAGAAAATACGCAAGAGACGAACCCTGGAGCATATCCCCGTCGTCTAAAAGAATTGTGTTTTCATCCCTTAAAGAATTAATTTCATCTATAAAAGAAAGGTAGCCCTTCTTTTTTATATCTCTATCTAAATAATCTGTTGGAAAAATATATCCGTGCACATCAGATGTGTAAATTATCTTTGTCATCTATTCACCTGTAACTAATTTCTTTCTAATTTTAGTTGAGAAAAATTCTATAATCATTACTAAAATTATGAGCCCTATTAAGATTGAGCCAACTTGATTCCACCTGTACGAATTTATTGCAAACATGAGCGGCGATCCAATACCTCCAGCTCCAACGAGGCCCAAAACTGTAGCGTCTCTCAAATTCATGTCAAACCTATAGATTCCTGTCGAAATAAAATTGGCAGAAAGTTGTGGAAGTATTCCAAATCTAATCTTTCTAAATGAGTTGCAACCCAAAGCCTCGAGAGACTCGAGAATATTTTTATTCAAATCGAGTATTGTGTCAGAAAATAATTTAGTGAGCATTCCTATAGACGTAAAACTCATTGTCATTAGACCTGCAAAAGGTCCAGGTCCTGTTATTCTAATAAACATAAGTCCATATACTATTGCAGGAATAGTTCTAATTATCATGATTAAAAGCTTTGTTATAGCTGCGACTGGCTTTGGAACAATGTTTGATGAAGCTAAAAATGAAAGCGGTATTGAAATAATAGCGCCTATTATCGTTCCCAAAAATGCTATTGCAACTGTTTCAAGTAGTAGATAAAAAACTCCTTTTTTTGTCATGCTAAACAAAAATTCTGTGTCTGGATTAAGAATTCCAGAAAATATATTTTTAGCAATCTTTAGTCCGTCTCCCGATGAGTTTTCAAGGTTTACTACAGAGCTCGACCACACTAACATCAAAATTACAATTACAACTATGCTTAGAATATAGAGTCTGCTATTTGGTTCTTCTTGATATTTCTTTTCTATTTTTTCCATAATGCACCTAGTTTAATTTCTTTCTAAAGTAGCCGCTTATATTTTCGATTAAGAAAACTGTAATTAAAAGCGCAAGTAGTATCGTTCCAACTCTATTATAATCTCGCCAGTTTATGTTTTCGTTAATTAAAAGTCCAAGACCACCTGCTCCAACATAGCCAAGTATTGCAGCATATCTCACATTTCCTTCAAAATTGTAAAGACTTGTAGATAAATAATTTGGAAGTATCTGCGGTATTATCCCCTTTATAAAAGCCATAGGAGTAGTGTATCCCATAGATATTAAAGCCTCGTATGCTCCCATATTTACTGTCTCAATTTGTTCGTAGAGAAGTTTTCCAACATAAGAAAATGAAAATAAAAAAATTGCACAAGTTCCTGCGAATGTTCCAAGTCCAAATATATAAGTAAAAATTAGTGCAGAAACAAGAGTTGGAATAGTCCTTATAATTGAAAATAAAATTTTAACTACTATGTTTACTATTCTATTCTTAATCATATTGTTTGATGCCAAAAAAGCAAAAAATATTGCCACAAAAGCTCCCATAAAAGAACCCAAAAAGCTCATCTTTATTGTGTCAAAAAGTGGCTCTATAACTGAATTAAAATAATCCATGTTAGGATGAAATATTTCTTTTAAAATTACAAAGAACTCACCGAAGTTTTTTATCAAAACTTTTAGGGAAAATCCAGTAATATTTGCAGAAATAATTAAACATATTAAGAGCAACAGAAGTATTAATGGAGTTTTTGACCTCTTCTCATACACCACTTCACCACTTGTAAGCTTATAAGTTTTTGGCTTTAAAACTCTATCATATAGACTCATCTTTATCATCCTTTTTTATTTCATCCAAAGAATTTCCATAAATTTCAGATAAAACTTTTTCATCTACTTTGCTCGATTCTCCGTGGTAAATAATTTCTCCATCTTTAATTCCAATTACGCTAGTCGCATATTCAAGTGCCAAGTCGACGTGGTGAATATTTAGTAAGATTGTGACGTTTAGCTCCTCGTTTATTCTCTTAAAATAGTTCATTACGGATTTTGCATTTATCGGATCAAGACTTGCTACTGGCTCGTCTGCCAAAATTATCTTTGGATTATATGCAAGAGTTCTCGCAAGGGCAACTCTTTGCTGTTGACCTCCAGACAAGTTATCTGCCCTGACATATGCCTTGTCTAAGATATCAACTTTTTCTAGGGCTTCTAGAGCTTTTAATTTATATTCTTTTGGATAAAGTCCAAAAATTGATTTAAAAGTTCCAAGTTCTGGTACAAATGCGGTGAGGACATTGTTCATTACAGACATCCTGTCGACTAAATTAAAAGATTGAAAAATCATTCCGACATTTCTTCTAAAATCTCGAAGTTCCTTTCCCTTAAGAGAAGATACATCTATTCCATCTACATTTAATGATCCACTAGAGATGTCGTGCATTTTATTAATCGTTCTAATTAAAGTGGACTTTCCAGCACCAGATCTTCCAATTATAGCGACAAAATCACCATCCTCTATCTCTAAATTTATATTTTTTAAAGCCTTAAATCCACCTGGATAAACTTTATCAACATTCGTAAATTTAATCATATTACACCTTTTTTCAAAAAAATAAGGGCCCTAGAGGCCCCCATATAATTAGTTTTTAGCGTCTTTTAGAATTTGTTGAGCTTCTCTTTCGCTATCGTAGTTTTTGTCTTCTCCTCTTTCATAGCCGTCGTGATTGTAAATTGAAATAATATCTTTGCCTTCTGGTGTCTGTGCTATTTCTATGAAAGATTCAGCTAGTGCGTTTTTAAAATCGTCAGTCATAATTTCAGATTTTTTAGAAACTGAAATAGTGTCGTTGTAAATCTTATCAGTTACGCCAATTACATTAGTTTCATCCCAAATTGAAGCGTCTCTTCCAAATTCACTTTGCCATTTGTCTTCGTAGTCTAGTCTAAGATCAGCATATCCAATTATTACATCAACTTGTCCTGAAGCAAGTCTTGCTGCAGAAGAAGCATAAGAATCTGCTTGAACTACATTTGAAAGATCAGTAATTCCCTTTTCGTAATTTTTTTCAAGCCATAGATATGGATAGATATAACCTGCAGAAGATGATGAACCCATTACAGACCACTTAGCTGAGTTTAAGTCTTCCCATGTAAGTTCTTCGCCATTATTTACTTTTTCTGCAAGTTCTTTTCCCTTTTCAGAAGGTCCAGCTATAACTAATGATCTATAGAAAGTAGCCATGTCTTCAGTATTTGTTGTAGGCTTGTTGTCGTTCCATTCTTTTGGATCATCAGATTCAACAGAAAGAGCTTTTCTAGTTGCAGTTAATAAAATGTCCGCTCCGTCAGAATAAAGTACATAAGTTCCACCTGGAATAAATCCAACGTCAACAGAACCAGCACTTAGTGCTTCTCCAGTAGTTTCATAATTAGTACCTACTGAGATGTCAACTTCTCCAACATTATATCCTTTTTCACTCAATTTTTCTTTTAAGATATCTTTTAGTGGTTCAGTTTGAGTTACGATTTGTTCAGGATCTCTGGATGGTACAAATTGAACAGTCAATTTTTCAATATCCTTTGATCCTTCTTTAGTTGCAGCATTGCTATCGTTTCCATTTTTAGCTTTGTCGCTGCCACATGCAGTTAGGGCAATAACTAAAGCAAGTGCCATTAGCACTTTTAAAAATTTTTTCATTGGTTCCCCCTTAATTTTAAATAATCTTATATTCAATAATAATATAAAATATATACTATAATATTGCAACATTTATTAAAAATTTATTGTGATTAAATAATAAAAAAATGGAGGACAAAATGTCCTCCAAAAGTTATAATTTCTCTTAAATTGTTATGTAACTATAGCTTATCGTGTCCTTCTAATTAAGCATTAAACCTTTAGCTCTATGGCTACTATACAATAGACACTTTAGCTACTTTCCCGTTTAGGGATGCATTCGAACTTTTCATTGGAATCACCTTTTCTAGTTACCAATTTATTTTCATTAGCTAGCTTATCTATACTATAACGCATTAAAAGATATTTGTCAAGGTTTTCCTAAAATTATTTTAATTTTATATTGTTTACTTTCTTTTCAAGCTTGCCAGACTTTTCTGCATCCAAAAGCACTTTCATTGTTGCGACTGCAGATTTCCTTGCGCCTATATTTACAATATAATTTCCATCTTTATCTTTTCCCCTTATTGCAACTTCGTCCTCTTTATTTATAGATATTGATTTCATTGTATCAAATGGAAAATAATATGTTCCAAGAACTAATCCGTCTTCGTATTCTCCAA
This sequence comes from Peptoniphilus sp., assembly GCA_029983555.1. Lineage (GTDB taxonomy): Bacteria > Bacillota > Clostridia > Tissierellales > Peptoniphilaceae > Peptoniphilus_A. The sequence goes on from JASBZH010000069.1 coordinate 4,666, forward strand.
CGACAGTTCCAAATTTATCGATTCCATTTCTAAAATTTCCCTTAAAAGGCATGCTGTAAATTCTTGGATTTTCCTTCTCTTCCTTTTCTGGAAATTTTCCATAAAAAAGATTGACGACAAAGAGTATAAAGACAGCAAATAAAATATATGGATTTGAAAATTTAGCCAAAACTTCCATGTCCACGAGATACATTTGATATGAAAAATATACATTTAAAAATATCAAAAATGCAAAGTAATAAATCATATTTAAAATGTATGTGAACTTATTTATCCTCAAATTAGGAAGCTTAAATATCTTTTTGTATTCCTCTATTCTGTCCCAAATTGTCATAATAAAAAGATAATTTGCAAATATCCAAAACAGTGCATAAAGAGTATTCAAGTGATTTTCATAAAACATATCAAGACCCAGCGGCAAAACTGCCGAAATGAGTATTGAAATTATCATTCTTCTTTTTTGCATAATTCCCTCCATCTTTCTTTAACATTATAACAAAAATAAAGAGCCGTGGAAATATTTTCCC
>JASBZH010000070.1 GCA_029983555.1 Peptoniphilus sp.
ATTTTTTATATTGGTAAAAATACCATTTTATTTAAAAACAGATTAAAATTTTAAAAATTAAATTTCTAGTAAATAGACAGTAAATTTATGAAAAAGTTTCGATATTGAAATAAAATTTATTTTACTATATAATTAATTTGAAAAGAAATAGGAGGAAATCATGAAGAAAAAAATTATTTTATTATCAACTATCTTCCTTATTATGCTTGGACTAGTGGCTTGTGGCGGAAAAAACAACGCTCCAGCTAATGAGTCAAATGACAAGACAAATAAAGAAGAAACAGCTGAAGGAAAAAGCGATATCAGTATAGGTTTTGTTACTGATGAAGGCGGAGTTAACGACGAATCTTTTAACCAAGGAGCTTGGGAAGGACTTAAAAAAGCTAAAGACGAACTTGGAGTTCAGGCAGATTATCTAGAATCTAAAGACTCTAAGGACTATGCTCCAAACTTAGAAACATTTGCTGATCAAGAAAAAGATTTAATCTTTGGAGCAGGTTTTAAAATGGGTGGAGATATAGCAGAAGCAGCTGAATCTTATCCAGAAATTAACTACGCAATTGTTGATGTTGATGTAACAGTTGATGAAAATGGAAACAAAATTGAAGCACCTGAAAATCTTTTAGGAATCATGTTTAGAGCTCAAGAACCATCTTTCTTAGTAGGATATATCGCTGGTATGACTACTGAAACTAACAAAGTAGGATTTGTTGGTGGACAAGAAGGAAACATCATCTGGGGTTTTGAATATGGATACAAAGCTGGAGTTGACTATGCTGCAGCAGAAAGAGGAGAAAAAATAGAAATTCTTTCTCAATATGTAGGAGATTTCTCAGACGCACAAAAAGGAAAATCAATTACTTCTACAATGTTCCAAAATGGTGCTGACGTAGTATTCCACGCAGCAGGTGGAGCAGGAGCAGGCGTTATTGAAGCAGCAAAAGAAGCTGACAAATGGGCTATCGGTGTAGATAGAGACCAAAACGACTTGGCACCTGATAATGTATTGACTTCAGCAATGAAAAACGCAGATGTTGCAGTATATCAAGTTTCTGAGCAAATGAAAAATGGCGAATTCGAAGGTGGAAAAACAATTGAGTTTGGACTTTCTGATGAAGGAGCTGTAGGTATTGCACCAACTTCTGACAAAAATGTTAAACCAGAAATTCTTGAAAAAATTGACGGAATTTCACAAAAAATCATTGATGGCGAAATTAAAGTTCCATACAATGAAGAAACTTACAACGAATATAAATAAGTTTTAAATTAAGTGTCACTTATGTGGCACTTTTTTTGTATTGTAAATATTTTAAGAGTGGATATTATATCTTAGAACTTTTTTATAATGAAGAAGTAGTGTTTAGTGGCTCTTTATCTAAATTTTGCTTCAAGTTATCATGCGATTTTTGATTATTTACTGATTTTATTGTGAAAGCACTCTTATTTTTGGTATAATTTAATTATCAATGTAAAGGAGAGCGTTTGTGTTGGAAGAAAATAAAAATTTAGCTGTGTTTATGAAAGGCATTACAAAAAAATTTGGTGACTTCACAGCTAATAAAAACATCGACCTTGATATAAAAAGGGGCGAAATTCATTCTCTTTTGGGAGAAAATGGAGCAGGCAAATCAACTTTAATGAATATGCTCTATGGAATGTATCCTCCTACATCAGGCGAGATTTATATAAATGGTGAAAAAAAAGAATTTAAAGATCCAAACGATGCAATAAAGGCTGGACTTGGAATGGTACACCAACATTTTATGTTAATTGAACCTTTTACCATCGTTGAAAATATAATTCTTGGAATGGAGCCAGTAAATGGCGTAAAAGTCGATATTAAAAAGGCGAGAGAAGAAGTAATTGAGCTTGCCAATAGATATGGTTTTAAAATTGATCCCGATGCAAAAATTGAAGATATTTCTGTAGGTACCCAACAAAAGGTAGAGATATTAAAAGTTCTCTATCGTGGAGCTGATATTTTAATTTTTGACGAACCAACGGCAGTTTTAACTCCGCAGGAAATTGACGAGCTTATTGAAATTATCACTAATCTTTCAAAAGAAGGAAAGTCTGTAATTATAATAACTCACAAGTTAAAAGAGATTAAGAAAATGGCAGACAGGTGTACTATCATAAGGCGTGGACAGAAGATTGATACAGTTAATGTAAAAGATGTTTCTGAATCTGAACTTGCAGATATGATGGTTGGACGAACTGTGCACCTTGAGGTAAACAAAAAACCTCAAGCTGTAGGTAAAACAATTTTAAATATTGAAAATTTAGTAGTAAAAGATATTAGAGATATAAGCAAGCTAAATGATTTTAATTTAGACGTAAAAGCTGGAGAAATTCATGGGATCGCCGGTGTAGATGGCAACGGTCAATCTGAACTAATAGAGGCTTTGACAGGGCTTAAACATATCGATAGTGGCAAGATCACTTTTAAAGATAAAGATATTACTAATAAAACTCCAAGGGAGATTATCGATTCAGGTTTAAACTCAATTCCGGAGGACAGACAAGTTAGAGGTCTTGTGCTTGATTTTACTGTGGCTGAAAATATGATACTCAAAAGCTACAATAAAGAGCAGTTCTCGCACAATGGAATTTTGAAGTCAAAAGAAATAAGAAGTCATTCAAGTAAGTTAGTGGATGATTATGATGTAAGGCCGAGAAATATAGATTATTATGCAGGATCATTATCTGGAGGAAATCAACAGAAAGTTATCTTGGCAAGAGAAATATCAGCTGATCCAGATTTACTTATAGCAGCTCAGCCGACTAGAGGACTTGATGTTGGAGCTATAGAATATATAAGGAATTTCTTAATTGAACAGAGAGATAAGGGCAAAGCGGTTTTATTAATTTCTTTTGAACTGGATGAAATCATGGCCCTTTCTGATAGAATTTCTGTAATTTTTGATGGGAAAATTTTAAAAACTTTCGATGCAAATGATACTGATGAGAGAGAGATAGGTCTATATATGGCAGGAGGTAACGATGAAGAGAAATAGAATTGTATATACACTTCTTGCTATGGTTCTTGGAATGATTGTCGGTTCAATAGTTTTACTTATAAGTGGAACTAATCCAATTGAAGCTTATAAAGTTATTTTTGTAGGAGCTTTTGGAAAGCCAAAATATATATCTTGGACTATAGTTAAAGCTATTCCACTTATTTTAACTGGACTTTCTGTTGCCTTTGCTTTTAATACAGGACTATTTAATATAGGAGCAGAGGGTCAATATATAGTTGGATCAATTGGAGCACTTCTAGCTGGACTATTTTTAAATCTTCCACCTGTAATTCACGGAATTGTAGCACTTTTGTGTGGACTTTTGTGTGGATTTGTTTGGGGAGCTTTAGTTGGATTTTTTAAATCAAAATTTCAAGTTAATGAAGTTATTTCATCTATCATGATGAACTGGATTGCATTTTATCTTAGCAACTACCTTTTGAGTTTTAGTTCTATAAAAAGTATAGAGTCAGACACTTCCTATTCGATTAAAGACAGTGCATCAATTAGGATTTTAGGAGCTTGGAAGAAATCTGCTGCCGGCAAAGAATTTTTAAAGGGCAACAAATTTTTAAGAGATATTTTAAATCCGCCAATAAACTGGGGAATTGTAATTGCAATTATTGCGGCAATAGTAATTTGGTATATTCTAAAGAAGACAACTCTCGGATATGAATTAAGAGCTGTTGGATTTAATAGAAAAGCTGCAGAATATGGCGGAATAGATATAAATAAAGCTATAATGAAATCAATGGGTATTGCCGGGGCATTATCTGGACTTGCTGGAGCTATTACTGTACTTGGCGTTTCAGGAGATATAGGAATGATGGCCGCTCAAGAAGGCTATGGTTTTGACGGAATGGCAGTTTCTCTAATTGCAGGAAATGGACCACTTGGAACTATACCGGCTGCAATTTTATATGCAGGCCTTATGTATGGTGGAGGAAAACTCACAACTATAGGAACTTATTCAGAAGTTGTAGATATAATCGTTGGAATAATGATTTTATTTATTGCAATGCCAAAACTTTTAGACATGTTGAAATTTTTCTCTAACAAGAGAAAGAGAGAAACTGGTAGAGATGTAGCACCAGATCCTATTTTGGATTCAAAAAAGAATGAGGGCATGGGAGGTAAAGATGAATAACATAGGACTAAATATTGCAAGTATTTTATCAATTACATTACTTTATTCAGCACCTCTTATATACACGGCTCTCGGTGGTGTTTTAAGTGAAAACTCAGGTGTTGTAAATATTGGACTTGAAGGTATGATGGCAATAGGAGCTATCATTGGATCAATCGTTGGATATTATGTTGGAAATCCGTGGCTCGCATTTATATGTGGGGGTCTTGGCGGAATGCTACTCGCACTTTTACACGCAATAGCAACTATACATTTTGCAGCTGATCACGTTGTAAGTGGTATAGCTATAAACTTGATCGGGCCAGGACTATCAGTATTTTTGTGTAGATTATTTTTTGAAGGTGCGGCTATGTCAAAGTCAGTTCCTTATGCTAACAAATTGCCAGTACTTTTTAAAAATGTATTTACAGAAAGTGCAAACGCAAATGGCGGAATAGCTAAATTTATGGATATAGTATTTTCACAATACGCATCAGTCTACATCTCATTTATATTAGTTTTTGTAATGTATTTTATCCTTTATAAGACAAGACTTGGACTAAGGATTAGAGCTGTAGGAGAACATCCTAAGGCTGCAGAAACTCTAGGAGTAAATGCTTACTTAATTAAGTATATATGTGTACTAGGATCTGGATTTTTGGCAGGACTTGGAGGAGCTTCAATGTCACTTGCCGTCGTATCTAACTTTAGAGAGACTTTGATTTCAGGTCAAGGATTTATTGCCCTTGCAGCAGTAATCTTTGGAGGATGGAAACCGCACGGCGCAATGGCTGCATGTCTATTATTCGGGTTTGCTCAAGGACTTTCAGTATTTCTTGGTTCACAAGGAATTGAAATTGACACGAATGTGCTTTCAATGATTCCTTATGCAATTACATTAATAGTGTTAATAGTATTTGTAAAAGGATCAAGAGCCCCATCAGCAGATGGAATTCCTTATGAAAGAAATAAATAATTATTTTTA
>JASBZH010000097.1 GCA_029983555.1 Peptoniphilus sp.
TCCTGTCCTATATATTTTGACCCAATAGCTTTTCCATTGTATTCTATGATATTTCCCCTTGCCTGTTTGGGAAACACCAAAAAAGATGTTCCCGTAACAAGTAGAGGAAATAAAAGTCCACATATAATCATCATAAATAGTGAAATTTTAAATGCTTTTCCAAAATTTTTTATTGTTGTTTTCATTGTATTTTTCATTTTATTACCTCTTAAAACTGAATTCCTACAATTAATCCTGAAATTAGGATATCAATTAATTTTATTCCTATAAATGGCGTTATCATGCCGCCAACTCCGTATATCAACATATTTCTTCTGAGAAGTTTTGAAGAAGACATCGGTTTATATTTAACACCTTTCATTGCCAATGGTATTAGGCAAGGTATAATTATGGCATTAAAAATTAGCGCTGATAGTATAGCACTTTGTGGAGTGCTAAGGCCCATTATATTTAATATTTTAAGCTGAGGAATTGCTGTCATAAACATTGCAGGAATGATGGCAAAATATTTTGCTATGTCATTTGCAATGGAAAATGTTGTAAGGCTTCCTCTTGTAATTAAAAGTTGTTTTCCTATTTCCACGACTTCTAATATCTTCGTTGGGTCTGAATCCAAATCAACCATGTTTGCAGCTTCCTTAGCTGCACTTGTTCCACTGTTCATGGCAAGTCCTACATTTGCCTGAGCTAGTGCAGGAGCATCGTTAGTACCGTCACCAGTCATAGCTACAATTTTTCCTTCGGTCTGCTCTTTTTTTATTACTGAAATCTTATCTTCTGGTTTACACTCTGCAATAAATCCGTCGACACCTGCTTCCTTTGCTATGGTTGCAGCTGTAAGTGGATTATCACCTGTGCACATTACAGTTTTTATTCCCATTTCACGAAGTCTTTTAAATCTATCTGCCATTCCTGGTTTTACAGTATCTTTTAAATAGATTACTCCAAGAATTTTGTTGTTTACACTTACAGTTAGAGGTGTTCCACCAAGGCTTGCTATTTTATTTACATTTTCACTTAAATCTTTAGGAATTACTCCACCGTTATTTTTAACGTAATTTTCAATAGCATCGGAGGCACCTTTTCTTATTTTTGTGCCATCTTGTAAATCAACTCCACTCATCCTACTTTGCGCAGTAAATTCTATATAAGTTGAATTACCGTCGTCAACACTTTGATCTCCTAAATGACGAGCAAGTGCAAGTGTAGATTTTCCTTCTGGAGTTTCATCTTTTAAAGATGTAAGAGCTGCATATTTAACGAGCTCCTTCTTGTCTACTCCGCTAACTGGGAAAAAGTCCGCTGCAAGTCTATTTCCATAAGTTATTGTTCCAGTTTTATCAAGTATCATTGTATCTACATCGCCGCAAGCTTCAACAGCTTTACCTGACATGGCAATTACATTAAATCTAGTTACTCTATCCATTCCAGCAATACCTATTGCTGAAAGCAGTCCTCCTATTGTTGTAGGAATTAAACATACTGCAAGAGCTATTAATGTAGATATTTGTAAGTTTACGCCCATGTATGAAGCTATTGGATAAAGAGTTACTATAACTATCATAAAAATAATTGTTAAAGATACGAGCAATGTGTTAAGAGCTATCTCGTTTGGAGTTTTCTTTCTCGATGCACCTTCAACTAAGGATATCATCCTATCTAAGAAAGTATTGCCTGAATCCGATGTAATTTTTATCTTTAACCAGTCAGAAACCACAGTTGTCCCTCCAGTTACTGAACAAAAGTCCCCACCAGATTCTCTTACAACAGGAGCAGATTCACCAGTAATGGCAGATTCATCTACTGAAGCTATACCTTCAATTACTTCTCCGTCTCCTGGAATTATCTCTGCCGAATTTACAAGGACGACATCACCCTTTTTTAACTCACTAGAAAGAATAATCTTTTCAGATCCGTCTTCTAAAAGTATCCTTGCTTTGGTATCTTTTTGAGTTTTTTTAAGAGTTTCAGCTTGAGCTTTTCCGCGCCCCTCAGCAATGGACTCGGCAAAGTTTGCAAATAGTATAGTCACAAATAATATGACTGACACTACTATATTGTATGTCCTCAAAGATTCTACATTCTCTACAACTCCAAAAATGTTTGGATTAAAAGAAGATATTAATGTTATTAAAAATCCAACTTCCACTACAAACATCACTGGATTTTTCATCATATATTTTGGATTTAACTTTTTAAATGAACCTAAAATAGCTTGACTCACTATTTCTGAGGTTATTAGTTTTTTATTTTGCTTTTTCATATCTATCTCCTAAAACAAAAGTGTTAGATGTTCTGATATTGGTCCAAGTGCTAGTGCTGGTAAGAATGTCAATGCTGCAAAAATATATACTATAAACACTAAGATGACACCAAAACCAAAATTATTCGTTTCTAGTGTGCCCGAACTTTCATTTACAAAGTTCTTTTTCATGAGCGAACCTGCTATTGCAAGCTGTATAACTATTGATAGGTATCTTCCAAAAAACATTGCAAGTCCAGTTGTAACATTCCAAAATAGAGTGTTGTCATTAAGACCCTCAAATCCTGATCCATTATTTGCAGCAGCAGAACTAAATTCGTAGAGCACTTGTGATAGCCCATGGAATGTTGGATTTGTTATGGCCTCTGTACCCATCTTTGTTGTAATAGCTATTGCGCTAAATGCAAGTATTAAAAGCGGATGAATTATGATACAAAGGGCAGTGAGTTTCATTTCGCGCCCTTCTATTTTCTTTCCAAGGTATTCTGGAGTTCTACCTATCATAAGACCACAGATAAAAACTGCAAGAATACAATACATTATCATATTCATAAGCCCTACTCCCAAACCTCCAAAAACCACATTTAACATCATGTGAAGAAGTGGAACGAGTCCACCAAGAGGTGTAAGAGAATCATGCATATTGTTTACTGTTCCTGTTGTAAATGATGTTGTCGTCGTTGTAAATAGAGAAGACTGTGAAATTCCAAATCTTACTTCCTTTCCCTCCATGTTTCCCATAGTATTATTTAAGCCCATTGCATTTAGTCCGGGACTTCCCTTGCTTTCTGCCCAAAAGCAAAGTCCAATGCCAAGTATAAATATTATACTCATTGCAATTAAAATTGAATTTGACTGTTTTTTCTTTTTTGCTTTTTGATAAGTCTTTTTATCTGAAGCTTCTTTTTCTTTTTTTCTTAAGTCTTTGCTTACCATCTTTCCAAATACCAATACACATGATGCAGGTATTAACATCATAGAGTATAGTTCTATTAGATTTGTCAAAACAGTTGGATTTTCAAGTGGTGTAGATGAATTTGCTCCAAAAAATCCTCCACCATTTGTTCCTAAATGCTTAATTATTTCAAGGGATGCCACAGGACCAGTAGGTATTATTTGTCTTGCACCTTCAATTGTGTCAACTACAATATTACCTGAAAGGTTTTGTGGAACTCCTTGCCATACTAAAATTAATGCACCAATTATTGAAAATGGAATTAAAACTCTAGTGGTAATTCTTGTAATATCTACAAAGAAGTTCCCTACTTCGTCTTTTGTCCTTCCTGCAAGTCCTCTAATAAATGCCATACAAGCAGCATATCCTGTCGCAGCTGATATAAACATCATAAATGTTATTACAGCCATTTGTGAAAAGTAACTAAGACTTGTTTCACCAGCATAGTGTTGCAAGTTTGTGTTTGTCATAAAACTTATAATCGTATTAAATGATATGGACTCTTCCATTCCTACTATAGAATTTGGATTCAAAAATAAAATCCCTTGAATTCTTAAAATTATATATCCTAAAAATATTGACATGGCATTTGTCAACAAAAGGTATATGGCGTATTTTTTCCATCCCATCTTCACACTTGCGTCAATCCCTATAATCTTATATATAAAGTTGTCTATGGGATCAAACAACTTATCTAGTTTTCCCTTTTTGAAATCAGCTACTTTATACAAGTAATTTCCTGCAGGGATTACAAGCAATATAAATATTATTAGTGTCAATACAATTTGTATCATACTTGCCTCCTGTTAAAATTTATCGGGATTAATGAGGGCATAAAATAAGTAACATCCCAATAATCCCACAATGATTGATATAAATATCATAGTTACCTCCTATATCTAATCAGCCTTTTGTATTTGTCTCTCACACCAACTTACAAAAAACAATATACTGATAAATGCTATAATTAAAATTCCTATAAATATAAAATCCATATAATCATCTCCTTGTAAAATCAGTCTACAACCTTTGTGCTTAAGGTGCTCTTAACGTTTAAATATATGTATTAAGATTGCATTAAGATTCTAAAAAATCCTTTTGCTAAATTTAAATGGAAAAATTGGCAATAAAAAACCTCCTTTCTATAAAAAGAAAGAAGGTTATTGTCAATTTATAAATATTAATAAAATTAAAATCTTTAATCTTGTCTAATCATTCGATACCCTACACCAATATGAGTTTGAATGAATTTTTGTTTGCTAGATCCCGACTCCAGTTTCTTTCGCAAAGTTGTCACAAAAACTCTCAAGGAAGGTATGTCGGATGTAAAGGCGTTGCCCCAAACTTCTTTTAATATAAAGTTATGAGTAAGCACCTTGTCTGTATTTTGCGCAAATACACATAGCAGTTTATATTCGATTGGAGTTAGATGAATCTCCTCATCATTTAAATAGGCACAACCAGAGAGGTAATTTATTGTAAGATCTCCATTTTTATAAATTCCGCTAGGTTCTTGATCTGGTTTATCTATTACTTTTCTTCTAAGTGCCACGCGAATCCTTGCCAAAAATTCGTCAATGCTAAAAGGCTTTGTGAGGTAGTCATCTGCTCCTCTATCCAATGCCTGGACCTTATCTTGATCTTCACTTCTTGCACTCACAACTATAATTGGAAGACTGCTCCAACTCCTTACTTTGTCAATTATTTCCACTCCATCCATATCGGGCAGGCCTAAGTCCAATATCATTACATCAGGATTGTAGGATAGACACATTGTAATCGCCTCTTTGCCAGTTTTGGCACATTGATACTGGTAGTCGTGGACTTCTAGTGTTGTCTTAATTAAATTTATTATGGCCTTGTCGTCTTCAACTACAAGTATTTTAGATTTATACATTTTT
>JASBZH010000071.1 GCA_029983555.1 Peptoniphilus sp.
AGTATAAGACCTACGACGAAATCAAAGATTTCTGTTAGGTCATTAAAGGATCTAGTAGTTAAGTGAAAAAAGTCTAATTAAAAAATAAAACAACTTATAATAAAAAACAAAGAAATCGAATCTCATTACAAAAATAGGCTTTTTGAGATTAATTTTGAGTAAATTATTCACAAATTCTAATTATATTTTTACATCAAAAAATAAATTTTAATAAGCTTCTATTTCAGTTATAGACAGAAAAATCGTTTTTTTAGTTTTTAATTGGGTATATTATTACTGAAAGTTCAGTTAGTTAACGTGTTAAAGATGAGGTGAAAATGATGGCTGATTTTGAACTTATGAAAAAAGAGCACGAAGCAGTTAGAAATGACGTGGGTTATTACGATTTTACCCACCAATTGTTGGAAGTTGTGGGAGATGAATCTGCCAAATTTTTAGACAGAATGTTTGTAAATGACATTGCCAATATGGATCTTGGAAAAGCAGTTTATACTACTATGTTAAATGAAGATGCGCATATTATTGACGATGTAATTATATTTAGATTGTCTAAAGAAGAATATTGGATTTCAACTCTATACATTGACAATATGATTAAGTGGTTCGACAAACAAACTCAAGGCGAAGATGTTTCATACAATGATATAACAAAAGATACAACAATGTTTGCCATTCAGGGACCAAAGTCAAGAGATCTTGTAAATGCACTTGTAGATGATGATATTAGCGATTTGAAATTCTTCCACATTGTCGACAACAAAGTAAAGGAAATGAATATTAAGGTTGCTAGAACTGGTTTTACTGGTGAACTTGGATACGAATTTTATGTCGATAGCAAGAAGAAAGAACTTTTGGAAGCGGAAATAGTTGAAAAAGGAAAAGGTTTTGGTCTTGTAAATATAACTACTGATGTAATAATTGGTTCTCTTCCAGGCGAAAAGGGATATGTCCTGATGAGTGATTTGGAAGGTACAAACCCTCTTGAAGTTGGTTACGGATGGACTGTTCATTGGGACAAAGACTTTATAGGCAAAAATAAACTTTTAGAAGAAAAAGAATCTATTAAAAGAGATCTCTTAGGGTTTACTCTTGATGAAGAGGCGCCAGTTGAAATGGGAGATAAAGTTTATAAAGACGGAAAATGTATAGGACATGTTACAAAATTCACTTATGGATTTACTATTGAAAAATATCTCGGCTATGCGCTTGTAGATATTTCAGTAGCGGCAATTGGAGATCAAGTTACAATTAAGACTTCTGATGGTGAAGTTGAGACTAAACTCGTAAAGAGAATGTTCTATGATCCTGATAATGAAAGGGTTAATGCTTAATTTTCGTTTTAGAATAAATATATGAGATTAGCTACTAAAAATCTGGGGCGATTACCTCAGATTTTTTATAAGTTTAGATATTTAATCCAATGTAAAAATAAGCTAAAAAACTAAAAAATTCTCTTAAAGTGGTAAATTGCCAAATTTTAAAATAAAAAGTTTAATAAATAAATTTGTTGTGTGTGAATAATAAATCTGTTATAATTTAAAGAAGTTAGGGGAGTAACAATTAATTTTCAGTCGTCAATACGGCAATGCCCGGCTGAAAAACTTATTTAAGTTTGTGAGACCGATGTATTATGCGTCGGTCTTTTTTTATTTATTTTATTAATTAGGAGGAAAAAATGGAAAAATTAGACAATTGGTACAACCAGTCTGTCGATGAGTCTTTAAAAAAACTTGAGACTAAAGAAACTGGTCTTTCCAATGACGTTGCCAATAAAAGGCTCGAAGAGTATGGCAAAAATGAATTAAAAAAGCAAGAAAAAAAGCCTTTTATTCAAAAATTAAAGGAACAGATTTTAGATCCAATGATCATAATCTTGATCATTGCGGCTATTATTTCTTCGGCAGTTGGCGAAGCGAGAGACGCAATAATTATAATTGCTATAGTTATAGTAAATGCATTTTTATCAATTAGCCAAGAGGGCAAGGCTGAAGAGGCTATCGCAGCACTTCAAAAGATGTCATCTCCAAAGGCCAATGTTTTAAGAGATGGAGAAGATATTGAAATTGACTCTTCAGAAATTGTTCCAGGAGATATCGTAGTTCTTGAAACTGGGGATATTGTTCCAGCTGATCTTAGACTTATATCTTCATCAAATTTACACATCGACGAGTCATCTTTGACTGGAGAATCAGTTCCTGTTGAAAAAGATTCTAAAAAATCTTACGATGGCAAGATGGAACTTGGAGATAGAGAAAACATGTCTTATTCTTCTACTATAGTCACTTATGGAAGAGGAAAGGGAGTTGTTGTTGAGACTGGCCAAGGCACAGAAATTGGTAAAATTGCCACTTCACTTTCTACAGTGGACGATGAGCAGACACCTCTTCAAAAGAAACTTGCGAAACTTTCAAAGACACTTGGAATTTTAGTTATTGTAATATGTATTGTAGTAATGGCAGTGGGAGTTTTATTTAAAAATGACCCACTAGAAATGTTTATGACTTCTATTTCTCTTGCCGTAGCTGCAGTTCCAGAAGGACTTCCTGCAATAGTTACAATTGTACTTTCAATTGGAATGAGCAAGATGGCAAAAAGACATGCCATTGTTAAAAAACTTTTGGCAGTTGAAACTCTCGGAACTACTACAGTAATTTGTTCAGATAAAACTGGAACTCTTACTCAAAATGAAATGACTGTAACTCGAGCTTTTACTGATGGAAAAGTTTTTGAAGTTTCTGGAACAGGTTATATGCCAAAGGGCGATGTAACTTTAGACGGTGAAAAAGTAACTACAGAGGACATCGAAAACTTAGAAGTTTTATCTTCAATAGCATCTCTTACTAATGATGCCAAGTTAAAAGTTAAAGAAGACGAGGCGACTATAACAGGAGATCCAACTGAGGGAGCGCTTCTAACTTTTGCAGAAAAGTCTGGAAAATCAATTGATAAAATAAATGAAGAAATTGACAGAATAGAAGAAATTCCTTTTGATTCCGACAGAAAGATGATGACAACTTTCCACGACAAATTTATAAAGGACAAAGTAGTATCATTTACAAAAGGTGCGCCAGATATAATTATTTCTAAATGTAATAAAATTTTAGTTGATGGCGAAATTAAGGATTTCACTGATGATAAGAGACAACTTGCACTTTCTAAAAATACAGAGTTTGCAAGAGAAGCCCTCAGATGTTTGGCATACGCATTTAGAATTCATGAAAATATGCCAGAGGAAATTTCATCAGAAAATATTGAAAATGAAATGGTATTTGTAGGACTTACCGGAATGATTGACCCAGCAAGACCAGAAGTTAAAGCTGCAATAAAAGAATGTAGAACTGCTGGAATAAAACCTATTATGATTACTGGAGACTATTTAGAAACGGGACTTGCAATTGCTAAGGAACTTGGAATTGCAAAATCAGATGATGAAGCAATCATGGGTCGCGAACTAAATGAAATGAGTCCCGAAGAGATGAGAGAAATTGTAAAACAAAAAACTGTCTTTACAAGAGTTTCTCCAGAAAATAAAGTTCAAATCGTGACAGCTTTAAAAGAAAATGGACATATTACTGCCATGACTGGTGACGGAGTAAATGATGCTCCTGCTATTAAAAGGGCAGACATTGGAATCGCAATGGGAATTACTGGAACAGATGTAGCAAAAAATACTGCTGAAGTAATTTTAACTGATGACAACTTTGCGACAATTGTAAATGCAGTTGAAGAAGGAAGAATAATATATTCAAACATCAAAAAATTCGTGGCATATTTGCTATCATGTAATATTGGTGAAGTTTTGATCGTTTTAATAGCGATACTGATGGACCTTCCAGTTCCACTTATTCCAATACAATTACTTTGGTTAAACCTTGTGACTGATTCATTCCCAGCACTTGCTCTTGGTGTTGAAAAGGGCGAAGCCGATATAATGAATGAGGCACCAAGGGATCCAGATGAGGCGATTATTGACAAAGAAATTAAAATTACAGTTGTAATTCAGTCTCTTGCAATCACTGTGGCAACACTTCTCGCTTACTTTGTTGGACTTAAGTGGTACGGACTTGACACAGGAATTAACCACGCAAGAACAATGGCTTTTTCAACATTAATAATATGTGAACTTCTACGTTCATATACTTCAAGATCAATCGACAAAACTGTATTTGAAATTGGAGTTTTCACAAATAAAAAACTTGTACTTGCAACATTATTCTCATTCATATTGATGCTTGTAGTAATTTATGTACCAGTATTAAACGACGCTTTTGGACTAATGGATTTGGGACCAAAAGAAATTGGTGTTGTTTTAGGATCATCAATAATTCCACTAATAGCTGGTGAAATCCAAAAGAAAGTTAGATTTAATAAAAATAAATAAGATAAATTAAAAGTGTCGCTTGACTAAAATTTAGCCAGGCGACACTTTTTTGCGTATTATTTAATTTTTTATTAATTTATTTAATCCAAATAAACACAAATTAATGAAAATGCCATAAAAAGTATTAGACATTAACATTTTTGCAAGACTTAATAAATTAAAATTTAATATAGAATTAACACCTAAAAATTTATAAACTATATAAGTTAGTACAGATAACAATAGAAGAAGTAGTGTTATTTTTAAAGCTATTGATATAAAAAAATATATATTGTCATTTATATCAATTTTTTCATAATGATTTAAAATAAAATTCTCTATGGATTTATCTAAATTTCTATTCATAATCATCAATATACCTTGTGACGATTAAAGAGGTTATAATAAATTGTGCCTTTTTCATAATTTCCTCCTTTTGGATATTAACGATATACTTCATGTGAACATAGCCACGTTATTACAGTAACAGTATATTAAATATAATGGTTTTATACAATTATTTATACAAATATCCATACAAAAATAAAATGTATTTAAAAATTAATTGAACTTTTCAACAAATTTTAATCAAACTTGAATTAATATAATATACAAAATTTTTCTTTCTGTGATAAAATAAAAATATCATTTTTTTATTAAG
>JASBZH010000072.1 GCA_029983555.1 Peptoniphilus sp.
ATAACATCAAAAAATCTAGTTTTTATAAAAAAATAGATAAAAATAATATTGCACTCCTAGGACACTCAAGAGGTGGAGAAGCTTGCGCAATTGCTTATAATTATAATGAGCTTACAAAGCTTCCAGAGGATGGAAATAAGGCTCTTAATTATGGATTTAATATAAAGGGAGTTATAGAAATTGCTCCGACCTATGATCAGTACTCTCCTGGTGGAAAATATTTGACATTAAACGACACAAACTTTCTAACTATAGCTGGTACAAATGATGCTGATGTCAGTACATTTGAAGGCATGAATATGTATGACAATGTACTATTTAAGGAAAATTCCGACAAGTTTAAGGCGGCAGTCTATATTGGCTATGCAAATCACGGACAGTTTAATTCTCGTTGGAATGACTTGGACAGCGATCCATTCAAGGGTTGGCTTTTAAATCGAGAAGAACTATTAAAAGAAAGTGATCAGCAAAAAATAATTTCTATCTACGTCAATGAATTTTTGGAAAATATATTTGAAGTCACTTATAATAGAGAACTGTTTAAGAATGGACCGGACGAATATAAAGATCTTCCAAAAACTAATTATTATTCGAGATATGAAAATGGAAGCACAGATTATATAGCAAACTTTGAAGAAGACTATTCGCTAACTACAGCAAGTGTTGAAAGTGCCAGAATTAGTTACGAAGATCTATATAAAATTATGGAAAAAAATCACAAATATGGTGAAGGAAGTTCAAATACAAGTGCAGTCTTTATAGGTTCAAATAAGGGTGGAAGTTATAAAATTCATTTAAATAGTGAAGGAGAGAAAAATCTTGGAAGTGCTTTAACTTTTGACATCGAGAACTTAGCTGATAGAGACATTTCAGATAATATCATTATAAAAGTACAAGATAGCTGGGGAAACTCATCTTCTCTTAAAGTTTCTGATTATAAGAAACTCACTCCGCCTACAAAGTCATATATATTTAAAGCAGATTATTTGACGAAGGATTCTTTAAGAAGACAGACTCCACAGACAGTGACTATTCCAATGAACGATTTTAGGAATAAAAACGCTGATGTTAATTTAGATGATCTAAACTTGATAGAATTTAAATTTGAAGATGGTGTCGACATCTCTTTAGATAACATTGGTTTTAGAAAATAAATTTTTTTTTAGGTTTATAATGTACAAACTCGGGTATATTAACATTGAGGACATTATGAGTGTTCACAAGGCGCAGCTAATTATATTTAATTAGTTTGGCCCGAATAATATATATTTTTTAGGAGGAAATTTTATGAGTAAATTAAATGATGCAATTAATGAACAATACAATTATGAAATAGAATCTGCATATATCTATGTATCAATGGCACATTATGTAGAAGAAAAAGGTATGAGCGGATTTGCAAACTTCTTTAAAAAACAAGCTAAAGAAGAACTTGAACATGCTGCAAAATTTAGCGACTATCTATTCTCAATAGATGAAAAACCAACACTTGAACAAATTCCACAACCACAAACTGATTTTGGCAACTTCACTGAAACTTTTAAAGCAGCTTACGAACACGAAAAAGAAGTTACTGCAAGAATTAATAAACTTTATGACCTTTCAGTTGAAGAAAATGACCACAAGGCAACTTCAATGTTACAATGGTACATTGACGAACAAGTTGAAGAAGAAGACACATTCAGAACACTTATCGAACAACTTGAAAGAATTAACGAAAGCTGGGCTGGACTATATCTTCTAGATGAAAAATTAGGACACAGATAATTTTTATTTAGTCTATTGGGTAAACCAATAGACTTTTTATTTGCAAAAATTTAAAGACATATTTTATATCGACAGAGTTTTATTAGCTCTGTCTTTTTTTTATAAATCAAGTTTAAATAATTTATTTTAAAAGGCGTTTAGCTTTTATGTATAATATAGTTGTTATTTGATTAAATTAAAAATTAATAAATGATATAATTATATAGAGGTGTAAAATGGATTTTAAAATTGATGATAGATTGGGAGAAGTTTTATACGACGAACCTATGAAGAACCACACTTCCTTCAAAGTGGGAGGAAATGCGAAAGTTTTAGTTAAGCCTAATGATGAAAGTTCTCTTGTAGAAATTTTAAAATTAGTTAAAGAAAACAATATAAATTATTATATTTTGGGCAACTCGACAAATGTAATTGTAAAAGACGATGGATTTGACGGAGTTATTATAAAATTAAAAGATAGATTAAACGAACTAAATATAGATGGGAATACTATTTATGCAGGTGCTGGAGCAAGCATGACAGAAGTAAGTGATTTTGCTTGTGAAAATTCTTTGGAAGGCCTTGAGTTTGCTCACGGAATTCCAGGATCTGTTGGTGGTGCCATTGTAATGAATGCAGGAGCATACGATGGCGAAACTAAGTTTGTTGTCGATAGAGTAAGACTTCTTAATTCTGATTTTCAAATTATTGAAAAGACAGTGGACGAGATGAATTTTGGATATAGGCATTCGATAGTTCAAGACGAGGAATTAATAGTACTAGGCGCTTATTACAAATTAAAAAAAGGTGATAAGGACAAAATAAGGGAGAAGTTTGAGGAGTTTGACAGGAGAAGAGAAGAAAAACAACCTTTGGATCTTCCTTCAGCTGGCTCAACTTTTAAAAGACCGACGGGTTATTTTGCAGGGAAATTAATAGATGATTCAGGACTTCGCGGCTTTACTCATAAAGGTGCAGGAATTAGCGAAAAACACTGCGGTTTTGTAGTTAATAAAAATAATGCCACAGCATCAGACGTTTTAGAAACAATCGAAATAGTTCAAAAAGTAGTAAAAGATAATTTCGGAGTAGAATTACAAAGGGAAGTTAAAATAATTGGAGAGTAATATGGATCTTATTATAATAACTGGAATGAGCGGATCTGGAAAGTCATTTGCACTAGATGTCTTTGAAGATTTGGGATATTATTCTGTAGATAATTTGCCACTGGCACTTTTGCCAAAATTTTGTGAGATGGCTCTCGATGCAAAGAGCAATAATTTTGACAAAGTTGCTGCTGTAATTGACCTTAGAAGTGGTGAATTTTTTGACAATTTCTTTGAGTCTCTAGAGTCTTTAAAAGACATGAAAATAAATGCAAAGATAGTTTTTATGTATGCCGACCAAAAGACAATTATATCGAGGTATAAGGAACTCAGAAGGCCACATCCACTCAATAGGTCAATTGTAGATGGATATAATTATGAAGAGAAGACTCTTAAAAAGATAAGAGAAACGGCTGACTTTGTAATTGACACTACTGATTTATCTACTGCAAACCTTAGAACTCAACTTTTGGCTTTAATATCTTATGAACCCAAGGACAAATTTACAATAGAAATCACAAGTTTTGGATATAAAGATGGGATTTTACAAGATGCTGATTTAGTTTTTGATGTGAGGTTTTTGCCAAACCCATATTATATAAAAGATTTAAGAGATTACGATGGAAAACAAAAACCTGTAAGAGACTATGTGCTAAAGTGGGATGTAACTAGTGAATTTATAGAGAAAATTGTAGATTTGCTTAAATTTTTGATTCCTCACTATATAAATGAACAAAAAAGGATGCTAAGCATTGGATTTGGATGCACAGGGGGTTATCACAGATCCGTTGTAATTGCAGAAGAGATTGGAAGAATTTTAAAAGAAGAGTACAATTCCTGCTATGTGACTCACAGAGATTTGAGGAAAAAGTTATGGACAAAAAATTAGTTGTCTTGGGCGGAGGAACTGGAACTTCGTCAGTTTTAAGAGGATTAAAATTTTATACAGATGAAATATCTGCAATTGTAACTATGTCAGACGATGGAGGCGGAAGTGGAATTTTAAGAAAAGAGTTAAATATTTTGCCTCCAGGAGATGTGAGAAGTTGTCTTGCTGCACTTTCTAATACTGATGCTGCTCTTAAAAATTTACTTGGATACAGATTTAAATCAGGCAGCATGAAGGGACAAAATCTTGGTAATATTATTATTGCAGCGATGACAGATATTTACGGATCTTTTAATGAAGGTCTAATTGAGATGAGTTCAATTTTTAACATTACTGGCAAAGTATTTCCTGTCACTCTTGATGAAACTCACCTTGTAGCTGAATTTGAAACTAAGGATAAAGTTGTAGGAGAATCTTACATTCCAAAGATGGCATATAGATTAAATACAAAAATTAAAAAGATGAGCATGATACCTCACTTTCCAAAGGCAAATCCATTTGCAATTAAAGCGATTAATGAGGCTGATATTGTCGTTTTGGGCCCTGGATCTCTTTATACATCTATTATTCCAAATTTATTAGTTTCTGGAATAAACGACGCTCTTAAAGATACAGACGCCAAAGTAATTTATATTGCAAACGCGATGACAGAGAGGGGAGAAACTATTGGATATTCCATCAAAGATCACTACGAAGCGATAGAGGCTCATTCTTTTAAGGGTGTTGTAGATGAAGTTTATGTAAATAAATTTAGAGTGCCAGATGAAATTTATAGTCACTATTTCAATCTCGACGAATCAGAGCCAATATTTTTGACAGAAGATGACGAGAAATATTTTAAAGAAAAAGGTATAAAAGTAGTTGAGGATAATTTCATCGAAGTTAAAGATGAAAAGATTCGTCACAATGGAAGAAAGATAGGCGACATACTCTTTAGTTAACTACTTTCTTGTAAAAGATTTAATTAAATGATATTATTATTTTATATAGGTAAAAATATATTTAAATAAATATTAGGAGAGAATTATATGAGAAAATATAGAAAACA
>JASBZH010000073.1 GCA_029983555.1 Peptoniphilus sp.
AAAACTACGGTCTTATTTTTTGTCCAAATGTAAACCACTTGGAACTATTATTTAGTTTATTCTTTTTAGCTTCCAGTACCATTTGAGTACCAGTAACCATTTTTCATTCTCTTTATAGCTTGTAATTAATCCATTTTAGAAAATTTTGCGATTATTCCCATTCAATTGTAGCTGGTGGTTTGCTTGTTATATCGTAAACTATTCTATTTATGTGATCTACTTCGTTAACTATTCTGTTTGATACTTTGTCTAAAACGTCCCAAGGTATTCTAGAAAAGTCTGCTGTCATAAAGTCTGTTGTTGAGACTGCTCTTAGTGCGAGCGTGTAGTCATAAGTTCTAAAGTCGCCCATTACTCCTACAGTTTTATTGCTTGTTAGTACTGCGAAATATTGGTTTACGTCTTTTGCTACTTCTGATTTTTCTAGTTCTTCTCTAAATATTTTATCAGCATCTCTTAAGATTTCTAGTTTTTCTTTTGTGATCTTGCCCATAACTCTTATTGCAAGTCCTGGTCCTGGGAATGGCTGTCTATTTACTAAATAATCTGGAAGTCCTAGTTCTTTTCCAAGTGCGCGAACTTCATCTTTAAATAACATCCTGAGTGGCTCTACTATGTCTTTAAAGTCCACGAAGTCAGGAAGTCCTCCAACATTGTGGTGACTTTTTATTACTGCAGAATCTCCAAGTCCTGACTCTATTACGTCTGGATAAATTGTTCCTTGAGCCAAGTAATCGACAGATTTTATTTTTTTGCCTTCTTCTTCAAATACTCTTATAAATTCTTCGCCGATTATTTTTCTCTTTCTTTCAGGATCTGTTACACCAGACAGTTTATCTAAAAATCTTTTTTCTGCGTCAACTCTAATAAAGTGCATTCCGCTATCTTTAAATGCGGCTTCAACTTCGTCACCTTCATTTTTTCTCATTAGTCCGTGGTCTACGAATATGCAAGTTAAGTTTTCACCAACTGCTTTTGAAATTAGTGCCGCTGTTACAGATGAGTCAACTCCACCTGATAGTGCAAGTAGAACTTTTCCGTCGCCTACTTTTTTCTTGATATTTTCTATTGCAACTTTTGCATAATTTTCCATTGTCCAGTTTGGTTTTTCACCGCAAATATTTAGTACAAAATTTTCGAGCATTTTATTGCCGTTTTCTGTGTGATTTACTTCTGGGTGAAATTGTAATGCGAAGAGATTTTTTTCTACATTTTGCATAGCTGCTATTGGACAGTTATTGCTTGTGGCAACTATTTCAAATCCTTCTGGCATTTCTTCGACTCTATCTACGTGACTCATCCAAACTTTTTGATTTTCATCTAGGTTATCAAAAATCTTTGAGTCTTTTGTTTTTATTTCTGTTTTTCCAAACTCTCTCTCTTTAGGTGCTGCTACAACTTTGCCGCCAAGAGTGTGTGCCATAAGCTGCATTCCATAACAAAGTCCAAGAATTGGAATGCCAAGTGTAAATATTTCTTTTTCTATTTGTGGAGAATTTTCTTCATATACTGAATTTGGTCCTCCTGTAAATATTATTCCGTTAATTTGATCCTTTTTTTCATCTATCGTCTTTATTGCTTTTTTAAAAGGGACTACTTCGCAATAAACATTCAAGTCTCTAACCCTTCTGGCGATTAAGTGATTGTATTGACCGCCAAAATCTACAACAAGTATCATTAAAAACCTCCATTCTTTTATTCTCTTATTTTATATCAAATGTGGATAGATTACTATAGTTTTGTATAAACTCTTCTAAATTGTGAAAAATAGACGAAAATTTTGTCAACTTGTGCCGCTAAATGTTGACTTTAATTTTTGCTAAACTTATAATTTATAATTGAGTAAAGAAGTGTTAGTGATATTGATTTTTCTTGAAAATTAGGGATTTTAATGATAAAATTAAGTCTTGAGTAAAAGGAGTGGTAAAATGGGTTTAATAGAAAAAATATTCGGAACCTATAGCGAAAGAGAACTGAAAAAAATTGAACCACTAGTTAATAAAGTAATGAGTCTTGAAGAAGACATGCAAAAACTTTCAGATAGTGAATTAAAAGATAAAACAGTTGAATTTAAAGATAGAATTGCAAATGGCGAAACAACAGATGATTTATTGCCAGAAGCTTTTGCAGTTGTAAGAGAAGCTGCTTGGCGTGTACTTGGAATGAAGCACTTTAGAGTCCAAGTAATCGGTGGTATTATTCTTCACCAAGGTAGAATTGCCGAAATGAAAACTGGTGAAGGTAAAACTTTAGTAGCAACTTTGCCTGCTTATTTAAACGCACTAGAAGGCAAGGGATGTCACATCGTAACAGTCAACGACTACTTGGCTAGTCGTGATAGAGACTGGATGGGAAAAGTTTATGAATTTTTGGGACTAAGCGTTGGATGTATTATCCACGATATGAATTCTGATGAGAGAAAAGAAGCTTACAACAGTGATATTACTTACGGAACTAATAACGAGTTTGGTTTTGACTACTTAAGAGACAACATGGTAATTTACAAAGAAGAGATGGTACAAAGAGATCTTCATTACTGTATTGTCGATGAGGTTGACTCAATTTTAATCGATGAGGCTAGAACTCCACTTATTATATCTGGTCAAGGGGACGAATCTGTCGATCTTTATGTTAGAGCTCGCGATTTTGTAAATACTTTGACTCACAGAGTTAAGACTGAAGATGAATCAAGTTTTGAAAGATTTAACAGAGAATTTAAAGAAGAAACTGTTGACTATGTTATAAATGAAAAGGACAAAACTTCTACTTTAACTGACAAAGGTATTGAAAAGGCTGAAAAGTACTTTGGAGTAGATAACCTAGCAGATGCACAAAACATGGAACTATCTCACCACATAAATCAAGCTCTTAAAGCAGCTGGAAATATGAAAAGGGATGTCGATTATGTTGTAAACGACGGTGAAATTATTATTGTAGACGAATTTACTGGTCGTTTGATGTATGGTAGAAGATATTCTGAAGGTCTTCACCAAGCTATTGAAGCTAAAGAAGGTCTAAATGTCCGTGCAGAATCTAAAACTCTTGCTACAATTACATTCCAAAACTACTTTAGAATGTATGACAAGCTTGCTGGTATGACAGGTACTGCAATGACAGAAGAGGGCGAATTTAGAGATATTTACAACATCGACGTTGTAGAAATTCCAACTAACAAACCAGTTATAAGAATAGATGACAATGATCACATCTACAAAGACCAAGATGCTAAGTTTAAGGCAGTTACAAGAGAAATTGAAGAAGCCAACAAAAAAGGACAGCCAGTTCTAGTTGGTACTATTTCAATTGATAAATCTGAAGAGCTTTCTAAATATTTAAAACGTGCAGGCATTAAGCACAATGTCTTGAACGCTAAAAAACACAAACAAGAATCAGAAATCGTAGCTCAAGCTGGTAGATTTGGTGCAGTTACAATTGCGACAAACATGGCCGGAAGAGGTACCGACATTGTTCTTGGAGGTAATCCAGAATTTCTTGCTAAAAAAGAACTTCAAAAGCAAGGCATGGAAGATGAGATGATTGAATATGCAGACTCATATTTCAAGACTGATGACGAAGACATTTTAAATGCTAGAAAGAAATATCAAGAACTTGTCGATAAATTCAAACAAGAAACAGACGAGGAAGCTAAAAAAGTTAAAGAAGCAGGCGGACTTAGAATCATAGGTACAGAAAGACACGAGTCTCGAAGAATTGATAACCAACTTCGTGGACGTTCAGGGCGTCAAGGAGACCCAGGTTCTTCAAGATTTTATATTTCAGCAGATGACGATTTAATAAGACTATTTGCAGGAGACAGATTTAAAACTACTATGGAAAAAATCGACGCTCCCGACGATGAACCAGTTGAACACAAGATTTTGACAAGACTTATTGAATCAGCACAAAGAAAAGTCGAAGGCAATAACTTTAGTATCCGTAAAAATGTACTTCAATATGACGACGTCATGAATAAACAAAGAGAAGTTATTTATAGCGAGAGAAGAAAAGTTCTTGAAGGCGAAAATATTCACGACGATATAGTTGCCATGAGAGAAAGTCTAATCGACAGTACAGTTGATTTTTACAATAAATTAGATGACAATAATCAAAAGCATCTAGACTTTGAATCAATTCAAAACTTTGGCGTAAATACTTTTGGATTTGAAGAAGACTTCTTAAAAGAATTAGATAATCCAAATTTAGAAAGCGTAAAGGAATTTATTAAAAAACGTGCAGCTGAAAAGTATGCCGAAAGAGAAGAAGAATTTGGCGAAGAAAAATTCAGAGAAATCGAAAGAGTTGCCCTTCTTCAAAATGTTGACCAAAAATGGATGGATCACATCGACGCTATGGATCAGCTTAGAAAGGGAATAGGACTTCGTGCAGTTGGTCAAACTGACCCAGTAAGAGCCTATGCACAAGAAGGATTTGACATGTTCGAAGAACTAAATGCGTCAATTCAAGAAGACACAGTGAAGATGCTATATCACGTAGTTAACCCTGAACTTCAAAGAAAGAGAGTCGCAAAAGAAGTTGAGACAGTAAATCCAGACGATGGAAAACAAAAACCATACGTTAGAAAGAAAAAGAAAGTCGGAAGAAATGATCCATGTCCATGTGGCAGCGGCAAAAAATACAAAAATTGTTGCGGAAAATTTGAATAAAAATAATTGCAGCTCTCAAAAGGGAGCTGCTTTTTTAAAACTGTTTAAAAAA
>JASBZH010000074.1 GCA_029983555.1 Peptoniphilus sp.
AAAAAATTTAAAATTTTGCGATCTCTTGATTTATAAAAACTGTGAGAAAATTAATATTCAATCTTATCTAAAATTCCTTTAAAATATGCAATCGCAATTCCATAATTTGTGATGGGAATATTTTTATCACTCGCCTTATTTATTCGAGTCATGATATTTTTTTTATTTAACATACATCCCCCACACTGAATTATAAGATCGTAATCGGAAAAATTGTCTGGAAATACCGAGCCACTGCTCACATCAATTTTAACATTTTTATTTATTTTACTTTTTATCATTTTTGGAATTTTTACTCTTCCAATGTCTTCTTCTGCGGGTGCATGGGTGCAGCATTCGGCGATTAAGATTTTGGAGCCATCCTTTAAATTTTTAAGAGCTTCCACTCCCCTTACATATTCTGAAATATCTCCTTTTAATTTTGCAAATAGTACTGAAAAAGATGTAAGCTTAACCCCTTTTGGCTTTTTATTATAGACTTCTAAAAATACAGATGAATCAGCTACAATGAGATCAGGCTCTTTATTTACTAATAAAAGCGCATCCTCAAATTCTTCGAGTTTAACCATCATAACCACTGCATCTTTATCTAAAAGCTCTCTAATAGATTGAACTTGTGGCAAAATAAGTCTATTTTTGGGAGCAGCGATGTCTTGTGGAATTACTAAAAAAACTAAGTCCTTTTCCTTTACCATTCCATCAAAAAGCTTATCATCAACTTTTGGTGCAAATTTTAAAAGACTATTCAAAAGTTCGTTCATGCCAATTCTATTTTTAGCAGAAACTTCCACAATATTTTCCCCACGAAACTTCTCTTTAATCGAGTCTATTTCTTCTCTCGATTTTTCGTCGATTTTATTAATTGCAATAATTCTAGGGGTATCTTTTAATTTTTTTAATAACTCCCTCTCAACTTCTACATCACTATTTGAAACTACTATTACTGCAATATCTGTTTTATCTAGTACTTCAGATGTCCTCTTAGTTCTTTTATCGCCAAGTAAAGTTTCATCGACAAGCCCAGGCGTATCCATCAAAAGTGCAGGACCAAGAGATTTAATTTCCATAGATTTATAAACTGGATCTGTAGTGGTGCCTTTAACCTCAGAAACTATGGAGATATCTCTATTCGCAAAGGCATTTATTAAAGAACTTTTTCCCGCATTCACTTTGCCAAAAAAACCAATGTGGACCCTATTGCCCGAATTTGTCTTGTTTAAATCCATTAAAATCTAAAGTCTCTCTTTCCTACAGTTTCCATTTCATCAATATACTCTTTAGCTTGAGCTTTTACCTTTTCATTTGGAATCTTTTCAAGCTCACTATCTATTAACTTTTGTCCCAATTCTTTTGAAAAATCAGAACCATAATCCAATAAATATTCTTTCAAAGTCATAAGTGCGTTTGGTTGACAGCAATTTAAAATTTGTCCAGATTTGCACAGTTGCATAAATCTGTCTCCAGTTCTTCCAGCTCTGTAGCAAGCTGTACAAAAGCTTGGAATGTATCCAAGTTCAATTAGCCAATCAACAACTTCTTCCAAAGTTCTGTTATCAGCGAGTTCAAACTGTGCTGAATTTTTGTCTTTAGTTTCCTCTTCTGCATATCCTCCAACTGAAGTTCTTGATCCTCCAGAAATTTGACTTATTCCAAGTTCAAGAGCCCTTTCTCTAACTCTTTGAGATTCTCTTGTCGAAATAATCATTCCTGTGTAAGGAACTGAAATCCTTATAAGTGCAATTAGCTTTTCAAAAATATCATCAGCTAGTTGGTTTTTAAAATCACTTGGATCTATGTCGTCTCCTGGTTGAATCCTAGGAACTGAAATTGTGTGAGGTCCAACTCCAAATCTCGCCTCTAAGTGTTCAGCGTGCATAAGTAGTCCAGTGAATTCATATTTGTAAGTTTCAAGCCCAAATAAAACCCCAATTCCGACATCGTCAATGCCAGCTTCCATGGCTCTATCCATTGCTTCTGTGTGATAATCATAATTGTGTTTTGGTCCTGTTGGATGAAGTTCTTCATAAGATTTTTTATTGTAAGTTTCTTGGAATAAAATATAAGTGCCAATTCCAGCATCTTTTAATTTCTTATAATTTTCAACAGTTGTAGCTGCAATATTTACATTTACTCTTCTTATCTGACCATTTTTGTGTTTAATTGAATATATTGTATCTATTGACTCAAGCACATAGTCAATTGGATTGTTTAAAGGATCTTCTCCAAGTTCTAGTGCAAGTCTTTTGTGACCCATGTCTTGAAGCGCTATTACTTCGTCTTTAATTTCTTGTTGAGTCAATTTTTTTCTTCTTATAGTCTTATTTTTTGCGTGATAAGGACAATATACGCATCCATTTATACAGTAATTTGATAGATAAAGAGGAGCAAAAAGCACGATCCTTGAACCATAGTGGTCTTCCTTTATCTTCTTTGCAAGAGAATAAATTTCAGAATTTATCTTTTCATCGTCTGTCATGAGTAAAACAGATGCATCTCTGTGGCTAAGTCCTTTTTCAAGTTTAGCCTTATCCATAATCTCTCTAAGAAGTTTTTTGTTGTTTTTATTTTTTTCTGCATATTCAATTGTACTTAGTATCTCTTCATCATTTATAAATTCTTCTGCTTTTGATGACACTTTATTATACATATCTTCCATCTCCCTTGTAATCTCCCCTGTCTAGGGAAATTTCATAACCAATCTTTTTTAACTTCTCATTCAAATTTAAAAAGTCATCGCTATTTTCAACTTCTGTGCCAATCTTATTGTCATAGAGCCTATATTTTTGTCTGAGCTTTTCATCGCCAATATTTGGCATGAGCACATTGCAACCAGCCAAAATTCCCTTTTCTCTTCCCTCACTATCGATACTACCAAGGGCAGTTGTTGCCGGTAAGAGCACTTTCTCATTAGCAATTCTAACGATAGAAAGAATCTTTAAAACATCAGAAATTTTACCATGAGGAAAATCCCTAAAAGGAGTGTCGTGATGTGGAATAAAAGGGCCAAGCCCAACCATCTGTGGCTTTAATTTTAAAATCAAATTTAAATCTTCATATAAATTGATAAGCTTTTGATAAGGAGAACCAATCATCATTCCACAACCAGTCTGATATCCGAGTTCCTTTAACTTATACAAAGTCTCAATTCGGTTTGAAAAACTCATCTCAAATGGATGAATCTTGTAATAGTGCTCTTCGTCATAAGTTTCATGACGCAATAGAAATCTATTCGCACCAAACTCTTTTAACTTTTCTAAATCGTCAAAATTCCTCTCGCCTAAAGAAAGAGTAACTGCCATGTCGTAATTTGACTTGATACTTTTTAAAATATCCAAAAGATAATCTATAGAATAAAAATCATCTTCTCCGCCTTGTAATACGATCGTTTTTATGCCAAGTAAACTTGCAGCTTCAACTCTCTTTAAAATTTCCTCTTTTGTCAGTCGCATTCTCGTCATATTTTTATTGGCATTTCGAAGTCCACAATAATAACAATTATTTTTACAATAAGTAGAAATCTCTACAAGACCTCGTATATAAATTTTATTTCCAAAACTTTTAATAGTCAAATCTCTGGCGAATTTATTGAGCTCGCTAAAATCAGTAAGTTCCATTAAAAATTTGAAATCCTCATATGATATTTTTTTAGTTTTATAAAAATTATTACATATATCTAAAGTTCTAGTCATAAAACCCCTACTTAGTTAAAAAGTTCACAATCTGTTGCAAAATCTATTATAATACTTATAAATATTTTATCAAGAGAAGTATAACTATTTTTAAATCATCTGTTGTGATTATATTTCATACATGGCCTTAAATTCGAACAATTAAATCAAAATAAATTTTTAAGCAAATATTTAAATTACATTAATTAAATATTGTTCCTCAAATCATGTAATTTATTTATATATATGATAATATAATTAACTAGGAATATTTTTTAATTGGGATGATTAAATGGAACAAGAATCTATACAAGAAAACGAAAGGCTACTCATGACAAATGGCAGTATTTGGAAGACACTCTTATTATTCTCAATCCCACTTATTTTTGGAAACTTGTTGCAACAAACCTACAACACAGTTGACTCAATTATTGTGGGAAATTATGTCAGTCCAGAAGCGCTAGCTGCCGTCGGCTCAAGTACAGCTCTAATAAACTTACTAATATCTTTTAGCCAAGGTATAGCCGTTGGCTCGGGAATAATAGTTTCACAGTCACTTGGAGCAGGTAAAGGTAAAGACGTTAGAATATCAGTCCATACATCAATTGCCATATCAATAATTTTGGGCGTTCTAATATCAATCGCAGGTTATGTATTTGCACCATGGCTACTTGAAAGTATGAAGACTCCTGAAAATGTAATGGGCGAATCAATAAAATATTTGAGGACATTCTCCTTTGGTCTCGTTTTTAACATAATTTACAACATGGAAGCGGGAATTTTAAACGCAGTGGGCAACTCAAAGAGATCCCTTTTATATCTAGGAATCGCATCAGTAATAAACATATTTTTAGATCTATTATTTATAAAAAATTTTGAGCTTGGAGTTTTTGGAGCCGCAATGGCATCGAACATCAGTCAAGCCATATCTGCAATTTTAGCGCTATTTTTCTTGATGCGAGTTAAAGATATTTATAAAGTTAGATTATCAAAGATAAAACTTCACAAAGAAATGGCTCTAAGAGTTATAAAAATAGG
>JASBZH010000075.1 GCA_029983555.1 Peptoniphilus sp.
TGTTCTAAATATCAAGAATTTTTTTAAAATATTTTTTTCTTACTATATAAACTTATTTTTATTTCATGTTACAATTAGTATATATTATTTTAATTTTTATTGAAATTTTAATGCAAAAACATAAATTTTATTCAAAAGTTAATTAAATTTAGTATGTTTTAAGTTATAAATATTTTTTAAATATTTTTAAATTTTTTAATTAAAAGATGATTTCAATTTTAATTTTATTTGTAAATTTTGTGTATAAAAAAGTTTTCCTATTTTAATATTCAATTCTTATGTTATAATAAAACTGTATTTAAAAGGGAATAAAAAGCATTGTATATAATTTAAATATAGTATACAACATACTTAATAATGTTTTTGTTTAATTAACGATACGAGCAAATTTTTAATTTTAAGTGAAAAGTCTAAAATTTTTTGCAAATTCACTTTAACAAGTCATCTTTTTATCACGATTTTAAGTTGTTAGTTTTTTAATTAATTATAGATAATTTATGAATGGGAGGTAATAATGTGAAGAAATTTTTTAATGCTATTATTTTATTTTTAATGTGCATTAGCCTTTTGGTTGGACCAGTTCTTGCAAATGTAGGCGATGTGGCTGAAGCTCATGATCTTTTTAAAAGCGATGATTCAATAAAAATTCTTGATGATTCGATAGGCGATAAAGAAAGATTAGAGATAAGTCCTATTGCTAAGAATTATGAAGAGAGTCAAAAGGCTGGCAATATCGAGTCACCTCTAAATATTAATTTTGACCATATGAAATTAGGATTTAGGAATGCTCCTGAATATGTGCCAGCAAGTTACGATTTGAGGGACGAAAATAGAGTTAGTCCTGTGAGAAGTCAGGGACCAAATGGTTCTTGTTGGGCTTTTGCAACTTATGGTTCTATGGAGTCTGTGCTTTCTAAGTATGGCAAGTATGATTTTAGTGAAAAGCACCTTAGAAACACTCACGATTTTGATTGGGGACCAAACGACGGAGGCAATAGAGATATTGCGACTGCTTACATGGCAAGTTGGAAGGGACCAGTTAGGGAAGCAGACGATCCATACGATCCTGTAATTAGTTTTTCGCCACAAGGTTTGGTTCGCTCAATGGAAATTGACAAGGTAATGTATCTTCCAGATGTTGTAAGTAAGAGTGACGAGAGAGATTTAAAACTCGCCATTATGAAATATGGTGGAGTTTACACTGTGGTCAATTCTTCTAAATATTATGAAAATGAAAGGAATAATTCTTTTTACAATGCCCATGGTGGTCCAGCTGATCACGCCGTTACAATTGTTGGTTGGGACGACAATTTTTCCAGAAATAAATTTACTTCCAAACCACAAAACAATGGAGCGTGGATTTGCAAAAACAGTTGGGGATCTGACTATATGGAAAATGGTTACTACTATGTGTCTTACGAAGATGTTCACATCGGAACTTCTAATGCAGTTTTTATTGCGAAAAACATGAATCCTAAGGGCAAGATTTATCAGTACGATCCTCTAGGTGCAACTCGTTCTGTTGGTTACAACAAGAAAGGTTACATGGCAAATATTTTTAAAGCAAAGGATGCTGAAACTCTATATGAAGTTGGCCTATACAATGTGAGTATGGATACTGATTACAAAATATACTTAGTTAAAAATATTGAAAAGACTAGCCAACTTTCAAGTGACAGAGTTGAGATAGCAAGTGGAACTATCGAGTACCCAGGCTATTACACTATTGATGTTTCGGAGAATAAGTTGGATAAGGGTGAACAATTTGCAATAGTTGTCTATATGGATTCCACTAGATCAAATTACAGATATCCACTACCAATTGAAGCTGCGATAAAAAATTATTCAAGTAAAGCCACTTCAAATGAGGGAGAGTCTTTCGTTTCACCGAGCGGTGAAAGTTGGACAGATCTTTATGGAGAAGTCAAAAACGCAAATGCATGTGTAAAGGCAATCACAACTACTGGAGAAGTTCCAAAGGATGAGATTGTGCCAGAAAATCCAGATGTCGACGTCATTAAAGAGCCAAACAATGTAATCTTTAACGAGGGAGAAAATGGATTTATAAGAGTAAATAATATTGGAAAATTATCTACGAAAGTTCTGCCAGAAGGTTTTGAAGATACTCCTGTTAAAATTTTTACTCCAAATAGTGATGTTGTAAAAGTTGGTGAAGACGGAAAGATAACTCCACTAAAAACTGGAGATGCAAATATTTATGCCGAAATTGAAAATTCAAAGGGCGTTTATAGAACTAAATTTTATTTAAAAGTTATTCCTAAAGATATAAGGTTTGACCTTATGCCTGAGATTCCTATAATAGGGGATCAAGATGTTGGAGGAGATGACTACGTTCCACCAAAACCAGGCGATGACGATTATCCAACTCCACCAAAGCCAGATGTTGATGAGAGTCTGCCAAGATTTTTGTCAATTACAGTTCCATCAATCACACTTGGTGAGGGAGATGAATATGATTTATCAGAAAAGATAAATATTTATCCTACTACAGCAACACAAACTGAGCTTAGGTACATGTCAAATAATGAAGAAGTTGCAGATGTAAATGGAGATGGAGTAATAACTGCAAAATCTATTGGAAAGGCAACAGTAAGGGTTTTGACAGTAAATAATATATCTAAAGAAGTAAATATTAATGTACTTCCAAAGTTTGATGAAAAAGAACTTCAAATTACAGATATTGAAATTTCTGATAGAAGTGCTGGAATATTTACAGTAACTCTAAGAGCAGAGGAAAATGGTGTTGGATATTCTGGACCTGCAACCATTACTACAGTTGCAAATAACGAAGGTGGAAAACCTATCACTCGCGAAAATAGAATTTATTTTAATAGAGGTGTAGCGACTATTAAGTATAACGGAGCGCAGTTTGGAGTTTGGAGAACGAATTTTAAGAGTGATGTAAAAATTCGTGACAAAGAGGCCAGCGCAAGTTATGAATTTTCTAAAGAAAGTAAATCTAAAGCAAGTATTTTAGAGATGAATGGCGTTAGATCTAAATAAGGTATTTAGTTTTCTAAATATAAATAAAATAAGTAAAGGAGGACATTATGAAGAAGTTTGCAAGAAGGACAAGTGCAGTCTTGGCACTGATTATGCTTGGATCTGCAGTTACTCCAGTTTATGCAAGTACACTCGAAGTGTCAAAGACATCTCAACCTGGCATAGTTATCGAAAATGATACTACTAGCGATGAGAATCTTGAAATTGACGACTCATCTGATGGATCACTATCACACAAAGATGAGCTTGAAATTTCAGAAGTAAGAGGGGACTTACTCGAGGCACAAAAGGCAGTGGAAGGCATTGAAGTCGATGAAAACGACAAGGAGTACAAGGAAGTCCTTGAAAAGTATGGTGAAGCAGTAACTAAACTTGACGGAGAGATCAATGATTTTGAGGCACAACTTAAACAAAGAGGAAGCATCTCCAACCAAAAAGGTTCTGGAATTTACGATGTAACTTCAATTCCAGCAAGAGTTCAGCTTTTAATCAGGATTGGAAGGGCGATTAGATTTGGAACTACAGAGTTATCCAATAAGGTCGTTGCAGCTCACACAAAATTAACTGAATATATAATGGTGGGCATACTTCACACACTAAATCCATTTGCATCAGAGTCAACAATAATGGAATACATTGAATCATTTGATGCATTGGAACAAGAGCTATTATCTTATCCAGATTTGTCGCCAGAAGATATAGCGACAATTTACAAAAAGTCAGCTTATCACAGAGTTATTGCAGAAGCTAGAAAGGTGAGAAACGAAGCCAACAGAACTGGCAGAAAATTCCAAGCTAAAGAACTAAATAAAGTTATATCTGAGTCTGCCGCTTTGTGGTGGAGAATTACAGTAACTTGTGGCGAACTTGATGCTCAACAAGAAAAACTTGAAGAGGCAATTGAAAAA
The DNA here is from genome assembly GCA_029983555.1 of Peptoniphilus sp. Lineage (GTDB taxonomy): Bacteria > Bacillota > Clostridia > Tissierellales > Peptoniphilaceae > Peptoniphilus_A. Next base: position 3,933 of record JASBZH010000075.1, read on the forward strand.
GTTGCAGGACCAAAGATTAGAGTTACAAGTGTAGAATTTATGGAAGGAAATAAGGGCGCTATTTCTCTAGACAAAAAGACAAAAATAAGTCCCGTTCTACTTCCAGTTGAAGCAAAAAACAAAGACTACATCATAACATCATCTAATCCATATGTAGCAAGAGTAGTCGGCGGAGAAATTGTTCCAATAAAAGCTGGCAGCGTTAAAATTGAATGTGTATCTAAAGATAGCGCAGTTAAGGGCGTGTTTGAACTTACAGTTTTAAAACCTGGCGAATATTCATCTCTACCAATGCTTGAGGCAACTGGCTCAAACGACTACTATGTAAGCGACGGAAACGGCAACAATGTCGACCCAATCCCACCAGTTGGAAATGATACAAAAGAAGTAAAAGACATATCTTTTACAGCACCAAGTGCAGAACTTAATGTGGGAGAAGAATATGACCTTGGAAGAAGAGTTTTAGTATTTCCAGAAAGAGCAGAGGATAAGAGTTTAACTTTCGAGTCACAAAATCCTGAAGTAGCATCAGTAAATGAAGACGGAATTGTAAGTGCAGTAGCAGCAGGAACTTGCAAGATAAAAGTCAGCACAAAAAACGGCATTGAAAAATACTTTGAAGTAAAAGTAAATGAAGATAAAGAAATTCTATACAACATAGAAGAAATTAATACGACAGAAAGAAAAAGTGGAATTTTTAAAGTTCAGGTTAGTGCAACAGAAAATG
>JASBZH010000076.1 GCA_029983555.1 Peptoniphilus sp.
TAGTAAATATTGTGCTAGTTTAATTTACACAATATTATGGACTTGACTAAAATTTAATATCAATTTTCTTTATATATCTATATATAATTGTAGTAATTGATTAACCTTATATTGATATTAAATGTAAGTAATGTTCTAAATTTTTATGGTGAGGTGTAAACTTACTTCTAATATAATAGATTCGTTTAAATTGAGCTCATTTTCGTTTTATTTATTTTATACTGGGTATTATATAAATAAATACGAAGGGGGTATTTTATGGAAGTTAAAAAAGGAAAAAATTGTTATTATATAGGCGAAAGCGAAGAGAACTATAAAGGAATTTTAATGTTCGAAGATAAGGGCGATGTTAGAGACGCTCAACATACAATTGTTAAGCCTGAATTTGGCGGTCAAGGACTTGCTGGAGCACTTTTTAACCAATTAGTTGAAGATGCTAAAAAAGAAGGCAAAAAGATTAAACCTACATGCTCCTTTGTAGATAAGAAACTAAGAGGACCAGAATACGACGATTTAAGAGCTTAATCTTAGTTTTAATAAAATTAGTTAATGTAAGTTATTGAGTTATAAATAAAATTAAAATTTGATCTTGTTTAGTGGGGCTTGCCGATGGCAGGTCCCTTAATTTTGTATAAATAGTCTTTTACATACTTTATAAATAAAAAATGTGCTAAGTGAGATTAATTCTTAAAAACATATTGTTAAAGCTTTTAAATTGAGATAAACTATATAAGAAAATTATTGTTTGGAGGTAACATTTTGATAAATACTTTAGTTATACTTGGATGCATTATTCCTGGGGTTATGACGGGAGTTGGTGCAATTCCAATTTTTCTTGCTAAAAATGTAAATCAAAAAGTTTTAGATATTTTGTTAGCTGCAGCTGCTGGAATAATGCTCGCTGCAACTTGTTTTTCATTAATTATACCGAGTCTTGAAGCTGGCGGAGGAAGTATAGGTGGTGTTTTAATTACATCTCTTGGCATATTTTGTGGTGCGCTGCTTTTAGATTTGATTGACAAATTTGCTCCTCACGAGCACTTGATTGATCATAGGGTCGAAGGAAATGTAGACAAGAAAGCATTGGCAAAGATGTGGCTATTTATAATTGCAATAACTATCCATAATTTCCCAGAAGGACTAGCAACTGGAGTAGCTTTTGGCGGAGATAATACTATGAATGGACTTTCTGTTGCGATAGGTATTGGTCTACAAAATATTCCAGAAGGACTTGCAGTTGCTTTTGCTCTTGTAAGAGAGAGATACTCAAGGAAAGACGCTTTCTTTATAGCGACTTTAACAGGACTTGTAGAGCCTATAGGTGCTTTCTTGGGACTTCTATTAGTGTCAATTTTTTCTCCAATTTTGGGTTTTATCTTGGCACTTGCAGGCGGAGCAATGCTTTTTGTAATAAGTGATGAAATTATACCGGAAACTCACAACAACGGCTACGAAAGGGAAGCGACATATGGGATAGTCATCGGATTTATAGTCATGATGATTTTAGACGTAATATTTGGATAGATAAATATAATGATATTTAAAAATTATTTATGATTATATTCATTTCAAAAGCAGAGTCGTCTAAAAATGGCTCTTTCATCTCTATAGATTCAGTAAAGTAGATTTCAATATTCTCATCTTCATCCATCTTATAAATTGGGTGAAGTCCATCTACAAATTGAACGTCCGGATCTAGATTTGGACTTCTTGGAGTATCAAACCTTACTATTTCTCCACAGATGTGATATTTTATGTAAATTCCATTCTTGCTTTTCTTAAAGTAGCTCGGTTTATTTTTATCAATTTGCATTTCTTCTAATAAATTGACTAGAGGTTGTGGTAGATTTAACTCAGATGGCTCTATGTTACTAAAAAACTTTTCATTTTTAAACTCATTTATTCTTATAAAATAAGAATTAAAAACAAAATTCATGATATTCCTCCTTCTTTCATATATAATTAAGTATATAACAGGCGGTGATATTATCAATAGATATTCAAAAATTTTAAATAAAACAAAAAGAGAGATTGTGCTATTAAAGGCGAAACCGTGCAGATGGGGCAAGTGCATTTTTTGTGATTATATAGATGACAACGAAGTAGACGAAGATTATATAAATAGAGTTAACACTGAAGTCTTACAAAATGTGACTGGTGAGTTTGGAGTTTTGGAAGTTATTGATTCAGCATCAGTATTTGAACTGCCATTTGAAACTTTAGCTGAAATAAAAAGGGTGGTTAAAGAGAAAAACATCAAGAGGCTTTTCTTTGAATCTCACTGGATATATAGAAATAGACTAGACGAAATAAGAAAATATTTTAATGTGCCAATAACTTTTAAGACGGGAGTTGAAACTTTTGACAAAGATTTTAGAGAAAATTACTTAAAAAAGGGCGCTACTTTTGATGATTGGAAAGAGGTTAAGAAATATTTTGATTCTCCATGTATAATGGTTGGCATAAAGGGCCAGACAAAAGAAATGGTTGAAAGAGACATGAAAATTATTAAGAATTTTGAACACGCAACTGTAAATATCTTTGAGGAAAATTCTACTGATTTAAAAAGAGATGATGAGCTAATAAAGTGGTTTTATGAAAATTATAGGTACCTTGAAGATGATCCTCATGTTGATATTCTATTTAACATAACTGATTTTGGAGTGGGCTGAGATGAGCCTAAATTAAAAATAAGAATTTGTATAAAAAAAACTGATTGGTTTATTGCCAATCAGTTTTTTAAATTAAAGTTTAATTAGAACATTAGTAAGCTTGCCATATCTGCAACATGAAGTGGTGCATCTGGTCCTACTGGAATTCCGAGTACATACCATATTACTAAGAACACTGTCCATGCGCCCAAGAATGATAGAGAATATGGAAGCATCATTGAAGTAAGTGTTCCAAGTCCTGCGTCTTTTTCATATCTTTGCATAAATGTAACGACAACTGCAAAGTATGACATAAGTGGTGTGATTATATTTGTACATGAATCTCCAACTCTGTATGCAACTTGTGTAAGTGCAGGAGAAACTCCTATTTCATACATCATAGGTATAAAGATTGGGGCCATGATTGCCCATTTAGCTGAAGCTGAACCTATAAATAGGTTTATAAATGCTGATACAATTACAAAAAGTAAAAGTAGTGGAACTCCATTTAGTCCTACGCTCTTTAAGAAGTCAGCTCCGTTTTTGGCAAGTATTAGTGCTAAATTTGTATGTGAGAAATACTCAACAAATTGTGCACAGAAGAATGCCAAAACTAAGAATCCAGAAAGACCTGACATAGCCTTTGACATTTTATCTACTAAGTCTCTAGAGTCTTTAATAGTTCCAACAGTTTTACCATAACTAATACCAGGAATTAAGAAAAGTAGTAAAAGTGCTAGGATAAGTCCGTTGCCCAAGAATTCTTTTAATGTATATTCATTGATATTTTCTTGAAGAGATCTAAATGGAGCATTTGCTGGGAACATTAGTAGTGCCATTATTATGACATAAATTAAAACGCTTATTCCTGCATTTCTAATACCTTTAAGTTCAATTTCAGTAAGCGGTTCATCGTCTGGCTCGTAATCTCCTCTGTATTCGCCTAAATTCTTTTCAACAATTTTTGTAGTAACAAGTGTACCAATAATAGTTACTAAAAATGTAGAAGCAAAAAGGAAATACCAGTTACAAGTTGGAGCAAGAACTACATCAATTCCTCCAGCTTTCAAAGCTTCGTTTGTAATATTAGTAAGTAGTGGGTCAGTTGTACCAAGAAGTAGGTTTGCAGAGAAACCGCCACTAACGCCTGCAAATCCTGCAGCTATACCAGCAAGTGGATGGCGACCAGCATTTGCAAAAATTAAAGCTCCTAGAGGAACTACAATTAAGTAACCAGCATCACTAGCTATGTTAGAAATAGTACCTGCGAAAACAACAGTTGCAGCAAGTACTGTAGGATTTACATTAGAAAGCATCTTTTTAAGTACAGCAGCAAATAGCCCACTGTTTTCAGCAACCCCAACTCCAAGCATAGCTACAAGTACAGTTCCTAATGGAGCAAAACTTGTAAAGTTTGTTGTAGCTGAGTTAAAAATGTACCTAAGACCTTCCCAGTTTAATAGTGAGACTGCTTCTTTAGTTACCTCTTCTCCTGCTTTCGCATCAAAATATGTAACGTTCATTCCTGATTTTGCCGCAAAATAAGAAATTATTATTACGATTACAGAAAGTATAGCAAAGATCATTGCTGGATGTGGTAACGCATTACCAACTTTCTCGACGCCTTTCAGGAAGCCGCCGACATCATTTGTGTCTTGTGTTTTTTTAGACATAATTACCTCCTAAATTTGTTATTTAATTGTCATATTTATATTGTATAGGAGAACGATTTTTATTTCAATGTATTTTTGAATTTTAAACAATCAAGTTTTACTTTAATGGAAACCTGGTTTATAGCAACAAAGGATTTTAACAGTAAAGGTACAAAAAAGTCTTTAATTAGGGATTTATATTGTTAAAAATTTGAAAAAAATATAATAAATTGTATTTTTTATTAAATTAAAATGAAAAATATGACGGTTTTTAAATAAAAATTAAAAAGAAAAGATATAAAATTAAATTTTATAAAAAATTATCAAGTTTTTTAAAACCTCATCTTTATCATTC
>JASBZH010000077.1 GCA_029983555.1 Peptoniphilus sp.
GTTTTAAAATAAATTAAAATAACATAAAAATAAAAGATAGTACGAGACTATCTTAAACTGAATTTATTTTATTTTCAAAGTTTTTAAATATTCTTTTTGATCTTTTGTTATCCTAAGGCTCTCTCTGGCTTTTTGAATAGTTTTATTGTGAGTCCATTTATCTAAAACTCTATTTTCAAGAATAACAATCGCATCAATCCACTGTTTAGACAGTGCAGTAGCATAAAACCAAGCTATCATCATTTTTAAATAATACTCATCAGTATGAATATCTGCTGGAATTTTTAAAAACTTTACTTCAAAGTCTTCATCTAAAAAATGCGTCATAAGCATTTTTATTCCAAATCTACTTATATAGGTATAGCCTGAATGAACCCATTCATATATTTTAATTAACAATGAGTCTTTATTATACCTAAAAACTTTTGGTGAAATTATATCGCATACTGCCCAATTATCTATATATGGCAAAAATCTCTCAAGTTCATCTATACATTTTTTGTAATTTTTAATATCAGAAGTCAATACTGCATGCAAAATATTTTCATCATAAAATTTATGAGGTAAATCTTTTAAGAATTCTTTTGACTCTATACTGCCAGATAATTCTCTGGCAAGTTTTCTTATTTCAGGGACTCTTACTCCAATAACTTTATCATTATCTATATTTGGAAGTAATTTACTTTGAAATTCTTTATATTTTTTATCCTGAAGTTTAAATAATAATTTTTCTATCTTCATATTCAATCATTAAATTTTTCTAATCTTATAAGACCTTGATCGTCAATCTTTCTAACTCCATTTTTATATTTATATCCAAACTTTATGTAAAAATTTACTGCAGTTATTGATGCTGGAACTTCAACTCTTTTGGAACATAAAAATAATTCATCTTTTTCCAAGGTTTCTATAATTTTTCTTCCAAGTCCCATTTTTTGATAGTTTGGTAAAACAAATACAGAAAAAAGTGCACTTTCATCTTTTTTATTTTCTAGTGGTCCTATTGCTCCACTTGCCACTATATTATTTGAATCTTCAATAACATAAAAGTTCATAGCATTTGCTCTTTTAACAATACTTTCTGGAGTTAAAGATTTTATTAAAGCATCAAGATATTTATCTGAATAATCATTTTTATTTGTCGTTTTTAAAGTTTTTTCCATTAATTTTGAAACATTTACCGAATCTCTATCTTCGAATTTCCTTATAATCATTTAAAAAACCTCACACTTAGATAACTACATTTAAATTACAAATTATTTTAAATTAAGAAATTTTTCTGCATCGCTTCGGCCGAGCATATATAAATTCTGCAACTTTTCAGAATCCCTTTCAACTCTACTAACTTTAATTAATTGTGATGGTCTTATTACTTTTACAACTTTTTCTTTTTCAAGTTCATTTAATCTTTGCATTTGTGCATTATACATTTTGTGCCTATCTCTTATTCTCTTTGCAAATTTTGGATAGTCCTTTTGATAAAATAAATTTGTCATTACTTTTGGCATTGGTTTTTTGATGTAATTTTCTGGTTTTGTCAGTATAACAACTAAAGAATCATATCCATTTTTTAACATAAAGTCATAAGGTATGCTATCTGTCACAGCTCCATCTAGATAAAGTTTATTATTAATTTCTACAGGTTTAGATAGAAAAGGCATTGAACCAGAAGCCCTCAAATAATCCATCTGTTCAAAAACGCTTTTTATTTGCACATATTCTGGCTTGCCAGTTTCTATATTTGTCATTATTGCATAAAAAGGAACCTCAGAATCTTTATAAGTTTCATCGTCAAAAACATCAAGTTCAAATGGAACTGTTCCATAAGCGTAATCGGCATTAATGAAATTTCCAGTTTTAAAAAAAGATTTCATACTCATATATCTTTTATCTTTATTAAATTTTTTATTATATCTGATGACGCGGCCAATTTGTTTAGATAAAAAATTTACTCCAAAAAGAGCTCCTGCTGAAACTCCAATAATGCCGTCGAAAGATATATCATTTTCCATGAATACATCCAAAACTCCAGCAGTATAAACGCCTCGCATTGCGCCGCCTTCTAAAACTAAACCTGTCTTCATCTTAAAACCTACTTTTCTAATATAAACTTTAAAATTAATTTGTCTTAAATATAACTTACTTTAACTCAGTTTTTTTACTCTCTGTTTTTTTCAAAAACTTTTCTGTATTTATTATAAATCTTTCATGAGTTCCTTCTCCAATTAATCCAACTTCATCGTAGACTTTTACATCAAATATAAGCTTTTTTCTATCTACTTCAATGAGTTCAGTATTACATCTTACTTCCATACCTAGTGGAGTTGATGATAAATGAGAAATATTTAATTTTGTTCCTACAGTGGCCTGACCTTCTTCTAGATAATCATTTACAGAATTCCAAGCAGTTTCTTCGATAAGTGCAATCATGGATGGAGTTGCATATACAGGAAGTGAGCCACTTTTCATTACTTTTGCAGTATTTTCTTCTAAAACTTTAACTGTCTTTTGTCCTTTAATTCCAATATTCATTTTAAAATCTCCTTACTATATCAATTTTTAAACACAATCTACACTAACTAAATAATTACAAATTCTTTTCATAAAGATAATCTTTGTCGTGAAATTCATCTTTAAACTCTTTTATCAGCTTGTAACCCATCTTTTCATATAAACCTTTATGTCTAGTTAAAAGATGCATGGTTTTAACTAAACTAATATCTTCAGCATATTTTATAAATTTTCTAGAAAGTCCCCTATTTCTATATTCTGGATCAACCCATAACATAGCTATAAATCTGTCGTATTCAGGTAGTTTTATATAATCTTGATTTACAATCGAAAAAAATCCAATTATAGTTTCATCGTCTTTAACATAGAAAATTCTTGTATCATCGCCAAATTTTTCATGAACTGTAGCAGTTGAAGTTGCCTCATATAAAAGTTTGGCAGCTCCCCATTCAATATTTTTAAAATAATCTAGTAATTCTTTGTTATCTTTACTATTTTTAAACTCTATTACTTTCATATTTACCTCCTATTATCGTCAGTAAATTTTATAAGTTTCAAACATAATTTATATACCCTTAAATAATATATTAAAAATAGTAACAAAAATTAGAATATATTTATATCTAGTAATTTTCTATTATCAGAATAACTATTTTTCCACTCTATAATATTGCTTATAATGTTTAATGCTCCCATATTTTCTTCTCAAATAATTTAATTTTCTATTAATATTAAAGTCTTTTCGATTGTTGAGAGTAAATTCATAGCCATTTTTTAGTAATTCATCAATAATTTTATGATATTTCTTGTCAGTATATTCTTTTAATAGTTTTGGATGTGCATTCATCCAAATTTTTTTAGTATCTTTGTGATAATATACTTCTTCTTCAAATCCTAAATCTAAGAGATCTCTCAAGTAAAAATCTAATACATTCACACCACCTGCTGCCATAAAATAATGAGATTGAGGGAGTCTTAAATTCATTTCAAAAGCTTTAAATGTATCATCTGTAGGATCATACTTTAAATCAATATTTGCAAAACCCGTATAATTTAATTGTTCTAACTTCTCTTTATAGAAATCAAATATTTCAGGCATATATCTTGTATATATTGCATCATTATTTCCAATCCTTAAAGGAAGTGGGTCTGCCAAAAGAATTTGTCCATATACCATCATCCTGACTTTCCCATTTTTGTCGCAATATGCATTTAATGAAGCTTGGTTGGAAGCATCTCCAAGTACATATTCTTGTACAAGCATAGTTCCGTCATACTTATTATCATAAATTGTTTTTACAACTGAATATAATTCATCTCTGTCATAAATTGTATAGACTTTATATTTATTTGGAAATGATAATTTTACATAACTAATTGAATTATTTGGCTTAAGTATCAATGGAAATTTCAAATCTAATCCGTCTAAGTCTTTTGTAGAATTTATATTGTGATACTTAGGATATGGAATTCCAATTTCCTCACAAGTCTCATAGAAATCAATTTTATTTTCCAATTTAGCATTAAGCTCTGGTGAAGGTGTATTAAATTTGTAATATTTATCGAGGAGCTCTTTATTTTCGCTTAAAAGTTGTGAGTACTCATCGCCGCATGGAATTATTACCATAGTAGAATCTTTATTTTTTTCAGCGTATTTAATTAATGTATCTAAAAAAACTTTATTATCTGAAAAATTATTTACAACTTCCCTATCTAATATTTTAGAATTATCTGTAGCTGGAAGAGTTTGCTGACAAAAAACCATAGGCTTTAGTCCATAATTGTCATCTAACAATCTAGCGACGCCATACGCATTTTCATCAGATCCTAGGATAACAAATTTAACATTTAATTTATTTAAGACATCTCTCGAAATATTTTTCATTTCTTCTCCTTAATTTATATTAATAAACTTAT
>JASBZH010000078.1 GCA_029983555.1 Peptoniphilus sp.
TCCAAATGCGATAAACCTTAAAATTATCTATTGACATTTAATAGCTGGTCTTATATGTTTCTTAGAATCAATCTAGATAATATTAAGTTGTTATAATTTTTGTACCCAAATTTCTCTTTAATAATTTATTTAAATATTATCTGAAATAAAATACAATTTACTTTTGTTTTAAAAATAAGCTCGCTATTTATGGGTATAGATAAATTGTATGTATGTAAAGAAAAGATAAAGGAGAATCATGATACAATTTAAAGAAATTTCAAAGTCTTATGGGGATAACTTGGTGTTAGACCATATTTCTTTTGATATTAAAGATGGAGAGTTTTTCGTCTTGGTTGGAAAATCAGGATCTGGAAAAACTACAACTCTAAAGATGATAAATAGGTTAATTGAGCCGACAAATGGCGAGTTACTTATAGATGATAAAGATATAAAATCTTATGACAAAAGAGAACTGAGGCTTTCTACGGGTTACGTTCTACAGGAAGGAGCTCTATTTCCAAATCTAAGTGTATATGAAAATATTGCTCTTATTCCAAATATGAAAAAGTGGCCTAAGAAAAAGATTGACGAAGAAATAAATAATTTAATGGTCAAGGTCGACCTAGACCCTAAGTCTTATTTAGATAGATATCCAAGTGATCTTTCTGGTGGACAGCAACAGAGAATTGGGATTTTAAGAGCTATAGTTTCAAAGCCAAAGATTCTTTTGATGGACGAGCCATTTTCTGCGCTTGACCCAATCACTAGAAAAAGTCTTCAAGACCTCATAATATCTATACAAAAAGAACTAAACATCACCACAGTTTTTGTAACTCACGATATTGAAGAGGCTCTAAAACTTGGCGATAGAATTTGTGTCATGAAAAAGGGACGCGTCGTTCAACTCGATAAGACTGAAAATATAAAATCTATGCCAAAAGATGACTTTGTAGAAAAACTTTTCAGTGGAGGTGATGTGAGTGAATAATTTTATAACAACTTTCATGGAAAGATCTGATCAGTGGAAAGTTGCTTTGTTGGAGCACTTGCAGATATCTCTAATTTCTCTTTTTATAGCTATGCTAATATCAATTCCTTTTGCCATTTTTATAGCTAATAAGAAGAAAATCTCAGAAGTCACCTTGCAGATAGCTGGAATAATGCAAACTATTCCTTCACTCGCCCTCTTGGGACTTTTTATTCCACTTTTGGGAATAGGTAAAATACCTGCAATTGTAACTCTTGTAATTTATGGAATATTTCCAATTTTACAAAATACTATTTCAGGTCTTAGGGGAATAGATCCAGTTTTAAAGGAAGCTGCGACAGCTTTTGGTATGACGAGGTTTGAAAAATTGAAAACCTATGAAATTCCTCTCGCCATGCCCCATATAATTGGAGGAGTGAGGACATCTTCTGTAATGCTAATAGGTACAGCTACCTTGGGAGCTCTTATAGGTGCAGGTGGACTTGGATCATTTATACTGTTAGGTATAGACCGAAATAATCCTAGTTTAATATTAATTGGTGCTATATCTTCAGCTATTTTAGCCATAACTATAAACGCACTTATAAAGTATATAGAAAATAAAAAAATTAAGACAATAGTTTCTGTATTTTTAATAAGTTTTATCATTCTAATTGGTTCAACATTTTCTTTTGGAACATCTAATTCTAAGAATCTTACAATAGCTGGAAAGCTTGGTGCAGAACCTGATATATTGATAAATATGTACAAGGATTTGATTGAAGAATATACGGATATAGAAGTTAATCTGAAGCCAAACTTTGGAAAAACCACTTTCCTTTTCGAAGCTTTAAAAAATAAAGAAATCGACATTTATCCAGAATTTTCAGGAACAATTACATCGTCTCTTTTAGATAAAAAAATTGAGGGTCTTTCAAATGATCCAGAAGAAGTCTACGAAAAGGCAAAAGACGCAATTTATGACCAAGATAAGCTAGTGTTTTTAAAACCGATGGAATATCAAAACACCTATGCAATAGCCGTTAAAAAATCTTTTGCAGAAGAAAATGGACTAGAAAAAATTTCTGATCTTAAAAAAGTTGAAGATAAGATTAAAGCTGGATTTACCATAGAATTTAACGATAGAGAAGATGGAAACAGAGGATTAAAATCACTATACGGCTTAGATTTTAAAGCAGTGACTATGGAGCCAAAACTAAGATACACTGCCCTTGATAAGGGAGATATAAACTTAATAGAAGTGTATTCCACAGATAGTGAAATAATAACCCACGACCTTAAACTACTCGAAGATGACAAAAATCTTTTCCCACCTTATCAGGGAGGAGCTCTATTAAGAGAAGAGACACTTAAAAAATATCCTGAAGTTAAAGAAGCCTTAGAAAAACTATCAGGAAAAATAAGTGCAGAAGAAATGACAAAACTAAATTATAAAGTCGATGTAGAGGGAAAAGACGCAAGTGAAGTGGCAAGAGAATATCTAGAAGAAAACAATTTAATAAAATAAAATAAAAAGACTTCAGTTTCGCTGAAGTCTTTTTTATGAATAATTTCTACTATTATATATCAGTAAGATATGTCTTTATATCATCATCTCAATTTTAATAGTTTTGTGACTTTTTAAAATCTATTTTAACTATTTTAAATTGATACTTTTATTACTTACTTTCTAAATCGATCATTTTTCTATAAATCAAGAACTAAACAAGAATTTATATTATTAAAATTTATTCATTCGCACAATTAATTTCTCATATTTCTTTATTCCAAAAATAGCTGTTAGCATAATGCAATTTATTCAAACTAAAATTTAATTATTATTTCTTAAATTAATTTAATTATTACAGCATTATGAAAAAGTTTACATAAAAATTTATATGTATCGAAACAATACGTTTTACTACAATATAATAATGTTTATAATAAATTAAATATTTTACATTAATAACGAGTCTATTGGCTTATTTTACTTATTTTATCGCTATTTTACGTTTTTATTGGAAATGGTTACTTTTTGTACTTTTAGATGCTTTAAAGATAGCTATTTGTTGCGATTTATAAGCAATACAAAAATTTATTTTATGAAATCTCACAAAATTTTAGTGAGTTGCGCTTTAACTCGATTGACTTTTCCCATATGATGATGTAATATGAGATTAATAAATAAACATTTTCATAAAATTCACTGTTTATTTAATTGTTTTAAGGAGGAATATTATGACAAAGAAAAAAGCTATTGCACTTATAATGGCAGTTACAATGCTATTACTAACTCTTACTGCTTGTGGCGGAGGCAACAAAAAAAGTGAAGCAAACGCTACTAACAACACTAAGACTGAAGCTAATGCAAAAGAAACAACTAATGGCGGACAAGCCACTGGAGAAATTGTTGCTGATGGTTTAATGGAAACTGAAGGCGGATTCATGTCAGTTGCAACTGGCGGTACTGGTGGTACATACTACCCACTAGGTGGAGCTCTTTCTAACATCTTAAATAATGCTGGTAAAGACTACACTGCTACAGCACAAGCTACTGGCGCATCAGTTGAAAACGTTGAACTAGTTACTAAAGGCGATGCTGAAATAGCATTTATTCAAAACGACGTTGCTTATTATGCTGTAAACGGAACTGATACTTTTGAAGGAAACAAAAAACCTTCTCTAAAAGGTATTTGCTGTCTATATCCTGAAATCGTTCAAATCGTAGCATCTGACGAATCTGGAATCGAATCAATTGAAGACTTAAAAGGTAAAAGAGTTGCAGTTGGAGCTCCTGGTTCTGGTGTTGAAGTAAACGTTAAACAAATTCTTGATGTTCACGGAATTACTTACGATGATTTAGGAAAAGTTGACTACTTATCATTTGCAGAAGCATCTGATCAAATTAAAGCTGGTCAAATCGACGCTACTTTCTTAACAGCTGCTATTCCATCTTCAGCTATTACTGAACTTGCTACTACTCACGATGTACACCTAGTTCCTATAGCAGAAGACAAAGCTAATGAACTTATTGAAAAATATCCATTCTACGTTCATCTAAATATCACTCCTACAGAATATAAAGGCCAAGAAGGCGAAGTATCTGTAGTTGCTGTTCAATCTATGCTAGTAGTAGACGAAAAAATGTCTGACGAAGATGCATACAACATCACAAAATTATTATTTGACAACCTTGATGTAATGAAAGAATCTCACGCAAGAGGCGGAGACATTTCTCTTGACAAAGCTCTTGATGGTATGAGTATTGACCTACACCCAGGTGCTCAAAAATTCTTTGATGAAGTTAAATAATGAAAGTAAAGAATAAAGAGGGCATTGGAAGGAAGTTATTCCTTCCAATACTCTTTATTATAGGTATTTTTTTAGTTTTAAGTCTTGTCAAGATAGA
>JASBZH010000079.1 GCA_029983555.1 Peptoniphilus sp.
TTTTCCCCCTAATTGTTTATACTCTTGTGGAAGGATTTAAGCGTTCTAAAAATATTAAAAAATATTTTTTGAGATTATTTATTTGTATGATAATATCAGAAATTCCATACAGACTGTATTTTTATAACAGCTTGCGAATAGGAAGTTGGTTTTTTGAAAATATAATGGCTACATTGAGTTTAGTTTTGCTTTGCTTATATTTGTGGGATAAATATAAAAATATGTTCACAGTGACAATTTTAGTTACAATAGGAGCTGTGTTTTTAACAAATATTTTTCGAACCGATTATGGGGCATATTCAATATTTTTAGCGTATGTATTTTTCTTTTTTTATAAGTATAATTTTACTAAATATTTATTGTTTTTCTATTTGTATATGACAAGATATTCTAATATATTAGTAGCTTTTATAGTAATTGGGATTCTTATTTTATATGATAAAAGTAAATATATACATCACGAGGAAGATAAAAAAGTATTAAATAAGAAAAGAATGTTCTTTTATTTGTTCTACCCTAGTCATTTCATAATATTAAATATTATTAAAAAAATTATTTAATTAGTTATTAGTTATTAACGTTAAACTTACATCATATTATAATTAAAGATTGTTTTTAAGAGGTAAAAATGCGTATAATTAATGATTTCTCAAACAATAATGCTAGACCAATGGCAGGATGTGTATGTAGTTCATATCATCAAAATAAGACTGAAGTTAGAGGGGCTTGGGATCCTATTATTAGATGTAAAAGATCATGTTATGGAGAAGATAATAGAGACGCAAATAAATATTGTGCAAAACATGAAACTTATAAGGGTCCAGGAGAATAATATATTTAGAAAAATCATATAATATTAATTAAATATGATGTAGTTAACGATTAATTTTATGAACACACAAAGAAATTTATTATTTTGATGTGTGTTCATATTATATTTTATAGACTATTTAATTATCTAGGAGATTTTCATGAATAGAACAACTATATTTTCTAATTTTTTGTGGGTACAAAGAATGATATTTACTGAAGATAAAAAATTTGTAATAGTTTCAATTTTTATGGCTTTAACTAATGGTATATTTGATCCATTATTATTACTTATTATGAGAAATATGATTAATATTATTCAAATAGAAAAAACTTTCACAAATGAATTACTACAGCTTCTAACATTTTATGTTATTGCGCAACTATTGTATTCTTTTTTTAATATTTATGTAAACTATTATAATATGAAATTTTCAAAAAACTTTTCTTTGTCATTAGAACTAGACATTTTAGATAAAATTCCTAAGATAAGTTTAAAAAATTTCGAGGATTCTCATACATATGATGTTATAAATAGAGCACAATTACAAGGAGGAGATGAGCTACTTACATATTACAATCTTTTTATATCTTCATTTTCAGAAATAATTACAGTAATTTCATATATATTTATAATTAAAAAATTAAATATATATATAGCTATTGTCATTTTGGGAATACCATTAATAAAATTTTATTTTGATAATAAATATAATTTTAAATTATTTAATTTATCAAGATATAGAGTTAATAAATCAAGGAAAACTTGATACATTAATTATTTAATTACCTATGGAAATTCATATAAAGAATTAAAAATATTTGATTTATTCGGGCATTTGACAAATAACTATAAAGAATATAAAGACAGCTTTAATAACGAAGATTTAAAAGTTATAAAATCTTCAAGTTTTTTTTACTTTTTAATAAGTATTATAGAAGGTCTATTTAGTGGATTTATTTTTGGATATATAATTTATTTAAGTTTTTTTGGAAAAATCTTAATAGGAGATATTGTTACATATTTTGAAACAGTAATTAATGGGAAAGAAGTTTTCTCCTCATTACTCAACAATTTTTCACAAATATATAAAGATAGTTTATTTATTGATCAAATAAAGGAATTTTTTAATTTAAAAAATGAAATTGATGGAAATATAGAAATTAAGGAAATTAAAAGCATAGAATTTAAAAATGTATCATATAAATATAATAATAACTCTTATGTTTTAAAAAATATTAACTTTACTATAAAAAAGAGCGAAAAAATAGCAATTTTAGGAATAAATGGTAGCGGAAAAACAACATTATTAAAATTGCTCATGGGATTTTACATGGATTACCAAGGAGAAATTTTCATAAATGGAATAGATTTAAAATATATAAATAGAAAATCCTATCAACGACGCATTTCTGCACTATTTCAAGATTTTATTAAATATGAAAGTACTATACGTAAAAATATGAGTCTAAGTAATTTAAATAAAATGTATGATGACAGGTTTTTATATGATGTAGCAGATAAATTTGGCCTTTACCATATTATTCTTGGGAAAAACCATCGTTTAGATACAGAACTCGGGAATTGGTTTGGTGAAAGAAAACAATCTTTCAATTGGACAATGGCAAAAAATTGCTTTAGCAAGAACATTTTTGAAAGATGCGGATCTTTTTATTTTAGATGAGCCTAACGCTGCGATGGACTCAATTACTGAATATGAAACATCGAAATTATATGAGGAACTTTTAGAAACAAAAATGGGTATTATTGTCGCACACAGATTTAATAATCTTGTAAAAATGATGGATATAATTTTAGTCTTATCAGATGGTTCTATCGTAGAAAGAGGAACCCATGAAGAATTGGCGTCGCGCGATGGATTGTATAGTAAATTATATAATTTAAAATAAAAAAAGACGACCTCATTAAAAGGCCACCCTATAAAGTAGTACTTAATACCAGAGCTGGCGATTATACTAGTTCTAGTATTTTGTTGTTGCTTTCCACTTCTAGTGGTGGAAATTTTTTATGATACATTTAACTTCCTGTATTTTTAACAGTCTTAGGCATTTTTGAAGGGTTTCCTCTCTTTTTAGATTTAAGTTCTTCAATTCCTTTTTTCTAAAAATTTTTACCAACCTGGTTATTATGCAAGGATTATTGATTTTAAGTTCATTGGCAAGGCTTTGATAGGATATTTCTCCTATTAAGTACAAGTTTACTACATTTAGTTTAAAGTCTAAAGAGTAATTATTATTTCTTCTTGATACTTTTAGTCCTACATATCCTTGGATTTGATAGGTATTTAAAAATTTTATAGACATTTAAAAGTTAAAGAGCGACCTCGTTAGTAGAGATCGCTCTTTAATTTATTTGTGAGTATTTTGTGTTTTAAAATTTTGTGCGGTATATTTATTTGTTTTTACTCCATCTTTATTCATGCTGCAACAATCTAGTCCACCTTTGCCAAAGGTTTCTTTATTTGATTTTGCAAGTCTATCTATAAACTTTTTAATTCTTCCCATAAATATCACCCATTTATTGTTTAACCGAAAAAAAGTGATTTTAAACACTTTTAAAAAACTTTTTTTCATCGATGTAAATATTGTTTTTGTATTTTAAATTAGACTTTAATTAATAAGTCTTTAGTGCTATAATCTCTAACGGAGATAGTATTTGCACACAAAACTATACTCTGGCTTATAATTTATTAACTAATACTTCTAAATTTTGTGACTCTGATCTTTGTGACAGAGATTTATTTTAAGAGGTTTTTTTATTATATTTGTTTAAATTAGGCTTAGTCAGATTCATTTGTGTGTCGTGACTTGGCTTTTATTTTTCTAAAGTCAGGTAAATTTTAAAACTTTGGGGGAAATTAAATGAATATTGAAATGCTCGAGGGTAAAATTCATAGAGCGACCGTAAAACAAGCAGATTTATCTTATGTTGGAAGTATAACTGTTGATACAGATCTCATGGAAAAAGCGGGAATAAGAGAGTATCAAAAAGTTCAAATTGTAGATATAGATAATGGTGAAAGATTTGAAACTTATACAATAGCAGGTAAGGCAGGAAGTGGACTTATTTGTTTAAATGGAGCTGCAGCAAGGTGCGCCTGCGTTGGGGATAAGATAATTATAATGGCCTATGGATATTATGATGAAAAAGAGGCAAAAACTCACAAGCCAAAAGTAGTTTTTGTCGACGATGACAACAAAATTATTAGAGTTACTAATTATGAAAAACACGGAAAATTAGTTGACATGTAGTATAGATTATGAGGATATTTGGAATGCGTTCTGAGTATCCTTTTTTATTTTGATCTAAATAAGTTTTTATTATTTTATAAAAATTTTAAAAGTATACGAATTGTCAATATTTCATCATTATC
>JASBZH010000080.1 GCA_029983555.1 Peptoniphilus sp.
CTATTATTAACAAGTCTAAAATTTATTTTTTAATATTTTTTCAAATAGGAATTAATAAGTGTAACTGTAACTTATAAAATAAAAACTTCCAAAATTAGGCGAGCTTGTTTTAAGAGTCTGTGTCAACTCCTTATTATCAAGCCATTAATTTATGTAATCCTAATTTAAGAAGATTTATAACGATTGGTTACAGGTTACAAAGTTACATTTGTATCTTTACTTGATTTGCAGTATCTATTTCTAATTGATTTTCTTTTTTCCATTCTTCTGGCAATAAATTCTTGTCAACTTCTATAAAGTCAGTTTCATTTTCTTCTTTCTTTTTATAATATAGTTTTACTGGAATTGAGACTCCACTTGGTGATATTCTCTTGGTCTTTGATGACCTAACTGGAATTCATTCTTGAAAATAATTATCCATAATTTCTGAAAAAGATTTTGATTTTATTTGGTAGCCTTGCATGGTTAGTTCTTTGAAACAAGTTATATTAGGATCTGCACTTTTTGGCTTATATTCTTCTAAGAAATACCTAATGTCTTCCACATCTGGGTTTAGATATTTGAACTTTTCTTGTTCCTTATACAAGTCTTTTAAAAGATTTTTGGGTATAGTCCATAGGTGAGTTTTGTTTTTAAAAATTTCATATCCCAAAGCTAGAGCCTGATTAAAATCTTCTCTTATACTAGATATATATTCTTTATCCGAGAGTTTTTCCTTATTATTTTTATCTGGATATATAGTCCTTATTCTTTGATTCGAGTTACATTCAACAGGTAAATATCTTCTTTCTCCAGTATGGTCATTAAGAAAAGTTCTTTCATTTAATGTCCCTATGAAGATACAAGTTCTAGGCACATCTGTTGCATATTTCTCGTAGGGTATTCTTATCCTATCGCTTAATTTTGATAAAAAAGATTTAGCTTCATTAGCCGATTTTGCATTTCTTAAAGCAACAAATTCTTCGATTTCAACGACAGTTTTACCCATAAGGTTCATGACGGCATCCTTGCCTTGAATGTTTTCTATTGTGCAAAACCAATCGTCTATTATGGACAGGTATCTTGCAAAAGTCGATTTGCCTATACCTTGTCCACCAACTAAAACAATCATCTCATCAAACTTAGCTCCTGGATTAAAAATTCTTTTTATCATGCCCAATATCATATGTTCCATTATCCAATTATTAAGATCTGTATCATCCGCTCCCAAATACCTTGGTAATAGTTTTCTAATTGCATTTTTATCTCCATTCCATTTTAAATTTTGAAGATATTGCTTTGGCGGACTCACTTCATATTGGTGAGCTACAAAACGAATAGCTTCCCACATTTTGTTGGCGTTATAATTAATTCCAAAATGTTTTTCTATCTCTAAGCCCAGTCTATTATTTAAAGAATCATCCCAAAGTCGTATTTGATTTTCCTTTATATTTCTTTCTCCGATAATTTTCCCCTGGAATTTTATTTCATTGGTAAATTTATCAAAGAATATTTGTCCATCAATGATTTTTTGGTTTTGACAATATTTGGGATTTAAAATAGCTGTTACAATATTTCCAGTAATTTGTCTAACCGTCCCCTTATCCGTAGTTTGTAAATCTAAAAAGGCGTAAGTCTGATCTATTTCTGGGAATTTTAATTTAATATCTGTCATAAGCCTTACTCCTTTTCTTTTTACAACCATCTAATCTCTTTATTGTTTTATATTTATTCTCCATTTTATCCTCCTGTCTGGTATAAATAAGACTCCTGTGGTAAAATGAACTTGTCTAGAGAACACTTCTCACAGGAGTGTATGCCTTTACTCTTTGTAGTAGGGGCTTTTTTCTTTTTTGATTTCTTCATATATTTCTAAAATATAGATTAAAATATCAGCTTCATCGTCATTGAGTTTGCCGAACTTTTTAATAACTTTTGCTAATTGAAATATTTCCTTGGCTATATTATCAGAAAGTCTGTAATCACTTACTAACTTAACTTCGTGATTTAATAGCATTTGTAGAAAATAATCTTGCTTTTTAAGTCCACTTATTGCAATCTTTTTGTTTATAAGATCATATTCTTCTTCAGATACTCTAAAATTTAAAATGCGATTTCTTTTTCTATTTTTCTCTTTATTTCTCGTTTTTTTAGAAATTTCATCTAATGAATGTCTTCTAAACATCTTGATCGTCCTCTTCTAATAAATCTTTCCAATCATTTGTCTTATTATTTCTTACTTGTGTTAAAGACAGAGCCATTTCTTTTTGCTTGCTAGGAAAGAGATGAGCATATCTATAGGTGATGTCAATCGATTCATGTCCAACTCTATCGGCTATTGCAGTTGCAGAAAATCCAAGTTCAATCAGAAGTGAAACATGAGAATGCCTTAAATCATGTATTCTAATTCTTTTTACTTGAGATTTCTTAGATCCCCTATCCATTTCATGGTGAAGGTAACTCTTGGAGAAATTAAATATTAAGTCTTTTGGTTTTAACTTATAAAAACTATCTATATACTCTTTAATCTCTTCAGTTAGAAATTCAGGCATAACTATTGTCCTTATACTTTTTTTAGTTTTAGGAGCAGTTATTACATTTTTCCCATCAATCCTTTGTAAAGATTCATCAATTTTTAATGTATGCCTTTCAAAATCAAATTTCTCTTTTGTTAAGGCTAATAATTCTCCCATTCGAAGACCACACCAATACAAAAGTTCAAAAGCATAGAATGATTCAGGTTTATCTTTAATAGCTTCTATAAATCTTTCATATTCATCTTGAGTCCAAAATAGCATTTCATCAGCCTCTTTTTCACCCATGGAACCAACATCACGAGCAACATTAGTTTTTAAATTATAATATCTACAAGCATGATTTAAGATACTAGATAACTGGGCATGAATAGTTCTCAAATAGGTAGGAGAGTAGTTTCTCCCATTCTTATCCTTAATCTTCATAAGCTCATTTTGCCATTGAATTATGGTTACATTACTTATCTCATTAAGCATTAGATCACCTATATAGGGAAGTATTTTTTGATTTACAATTGCTTCTTTTGTCCTCCAAGTATTTTCTCTTATTCTTGGTTTTCTATCTCTCTTATAAAGTTCAAAAAACTCCCTAAAGCTCATCTCAATTGATTCAGAATGTTGATTTAAAAATTCTTGTTCCCATTTTAATGCTTCTTTTTTTGTTGAAAATCCACGTTTTTTCTTAGTTAATTTTTCTCCTTTCCAGTTGGTGTAACTAAATTTACAAAACCAAGTCTTGTTCCCGCTTTCATCTCTAAATGCTGGCACTTTAAACCTCCTTTGTATTTGTTGGTTTATAGCAATACTTTTCCATAAAGTATTCTCTATTTACCTTTCCTCTTTGCACACGATAACCTAATTTAAGTAGGTCTTGATTCATATCGTTTATAATCTGATATGCTGTTGTCCTACTTACATCAAGAAATTCTTGTACATCTTTTGCATTCATAAAAATACCTTTCATAATGTCCTCCTTTTATAGTTTGTAAGGTTCTACATCCTCAAAAAAGGCGAGCATTAATTTATATGTCTTACAATTTCCGTTCAATATCGAACGGTATGTATATATAATAACAGTTCATATTTGTTCTGTCAAGTTTTTTCTATTTATTTTTTCCTAAAATATTCAGATACTTGCAAATATTTACAACAGAACAGTTTTGTTGAGCTTTTGTTCATTTTGTGATAAAATATTTATAGTTATTGTGAAATAAGGAGGAGTTAGTTTGATTTCTGGAGAAAAATTAAAAAAGTTAAGACTTATGCGAAACTTAACTCAAAAAGAACTCGCTATTAAGTCTGGTTTGACAGATGCTGCCATAAGAAATTATGAACTTGGAAATAGATCTCCAAGTAAAGAACAATTACAAAAAATATCTGAAGCACTTGATTGTGATATATCAGCATTAATTAATCATGAACCTAATTCTATTTTTGAAATAATGCATATAATATTTGATTATGAAAAAGATATGAAGTTTAGACCCTTAGCAGAAGATGGAGAAATTACTGGACTTTTATCAAATGATGTAGACTTCAATAATTTTCTTATAGAATGGAATGAGATGAGAAAAAAGCACTATAACGATGAGATAACAGACGAGGAATTTGAAGATTGGAAGTTATCATATCCTAAAAAATCAAGATTTTTAAAATAAAAATATGTATACAAAAAGACCGCAGCTTAAAA
>JASBZH010000081.1 GCA_029983555.1 Peptoniphilus sp.
AAATTATTGAATATATTTACTTGCCCCTGCTACAAAAGTTTTAATGAACATAATTGTTTGAGGTTGGTAAATAATATCTACGAGGAAAGCTCCAACGATTGGAACAATCATCATTGCTTTTCTACTCATTCCGTATTTTTCATTTACTGCTGTCATATTTACAATTGCTGAAGGTGTAGCACCTAGACAGTGACCACAAAGTCCTGAGCACATTACTGCTGCGTCATAATCAGAACCGAGAAGTCTAAATACTACAAAGTAAGCGATTAGAGATATAAATACTACTTGAACAATTACTACTATAAGCACTCCTCCTAGAAGTCCTGATAAGTCCCAAAGTTTTAATGTCATTAGAGCGAGTGATAAATATAGATTTAACATTACATTTCCAATTCCATCTACAAGTGAAAAATCAAATTTATAGAATTTAAATTTCTCATTTAAATTTCTTATAATTACTGCAGTAAACATCGCTCCCACATATGTAGGAAAATCCATATTAATTAACTTACTTATAAGTCCTGATAATACACTTCCAATTGCCATTGCAATTATAATAACTGAAACATTTTTAATTATGTCAAGTTCAGTTGACTTTTCTTTTGAAGCTGCATTTATGTCTTCGATATTATCAACAAAATATTCATCAGATTCATCTGGAGTTAGGTGATTTTTTTCAATTAGTTTCCTGCCAACTGGTCCACCTATCAATACTGCAGATATAAGTCCAAAAGTTGCTGCTGCCGCACCAACAAGAGGTGCAGTTTCATAGCCCATCCTTGCAAAAGTTCCGCCATAAGAAAGCGCTGCTCCGTGACCACCTATCATAGAAATCGCACTAGATAAAAGTGCATAAGGTGCCTCTAAATCTACAACTTTAGAAATTATCATTCCAATTGTATTTTGGATAATAGATATTACTCCACAAATTAACCAATAAAAAATAAGTGCTTTTCCGCCTTTTTTTAGAAGTGCAAAACTTGCACCAAGGCCTACAGTTGTAAAGAACGCTAGCATAAAAGTATCTTGAAAAATATTTTCGAACTCTACTGCAAAACTTCCAGTAATGTGTCCTGCCCAAGTTATAAACATAAATAAAAATCCACCAACAACTGGTGCAGGTATACAATATTTTTCTAAGAATTTGAGTTTGTTTTTTAACGCATATCCAATAAGAAGAAGTATGACCGCAAAAGCAAGGGTCACTGTACTATCAACTTTTAAAGTAGATACGCCATCAATTGTTTCAAAACCCATTATTTCCCCCTTTTCATAAAAATTAAAATAAATATAGATAACTTACATTATAATTTTACCATTTAATTATTGCAATATCAATCTATTTAATTATCATTTTAGCACAATTATATGATAAACTGTTTGCGCATAAAAAAGATGTATAAATAAAATTATACATCCATTATTTTATATATTTAGTTAAATCATCTGAATTAACTTGATTAAATGTAAGTTTAAAATCGCTTAGATTCAAAAACTGATTTAGAGTATGTTTAAATAAATCTATATCTCCGGTCAAGTAGAAGTCAATCGTCCTATTATCTAGTGGCTCATTGTCTTTTTCTATATTTAGAATTTCCATTGCCCTCTTTATAGATAGATAAGCAGGATTAATTATCTTGACATTTCTATTGTCCTTTTTAAAAATTTTTTTAAACGACTTTTTAACAATTGGAAAGTGTGTACAGCCTAAAATTATGGTGTCATAATCAAAATCGCCAAACTCGTCCAAATGTTTTCTAATCAGTTTTTCCATATAGGCATCTTCTAAATTGCCATGCTCAATTGGAAGCACCAAATCTTGACAAGCAATTGATTTAACTTCAATTCTCGGATCCAGACTCTTAATAGTGTTATCATAAACTTTGCTATTTACTGTTGATTCAGTCCCAATTAAAGCAATTTTTCTATTGTGAGTAACTTCGACAGAATCAAGACTTGCCCAGCTAATTATTCCAAGTATTGGATAATCGTATTTTTCAACCGAGGCATCTAGTCCATGTACTGTTGCAGTGTTACAAGCAATGACAGATAAATCCACACCCTTATCTTGTAAGAATCCCATAGCCTCTAGAGTATAGTCTCGAATTTCCTCTGGTTTCTTTACTCCGTAAGGCATTCTTCCCGTATCTCCAAGATAGACAAAGTTCTTATTATGAATTTTCTTTATAGCATTTTTTAAGACAGACAGTCCACCAGTTCCACTGTCAAAAAGTCCTATGGAATTACTCAATAACCCTCACCAGCTTTTAAAACTTCTAATATTGTTATATAAACTAACTAAATTATATTATAACACTTATATTTAAATTTTGTATTTAAATTAAAATTGCAATTAAATAATAAAATATAAAGAAAAAAGCTGTAAAATAAAATTACAGCTTTGTTGGTGCACCTTCAGGGACTCGAACCCTGGGCCCACTGATTAAGAGTCAGTTGCTCTACCATCTGAGCTAAAGGTGCAAAATATGTCTTTGGAATAGCTTTACAACAAAAATCATTATATTAAAAAAAAACACTTATGTCAAGTGTTTTTTTTAATTCCTAAACATTTTATAGTCAACTTGAGACTCAAACATTTTGTAAATGTTTTCTATCATAGCAATGCTTGCCTTTTTTGCCTCTTCAACTTTTTGAATTTTTATCGCGTCATACACTTCTTCTAGATGTTTGTAATGTTCTCTTACATTGTCTTGATCTCTAAAAATAAAATTGCCGAACCTATAGAGTCTGTTGTTAACCATAATCATCACTTCTCTTAGGATATCGTTATTTAGAGAACTAACGAGTGCTATGTTCCACTCAATAATCAAATCTTGCACGTCTTTTAAATTTTCGTTATTCATTTCTCTTGCAAGTTTTGCGTGCACTTCTTCAAAATGTTTTGTCTTATCGCTAAAGCCTTTTTCTGCCAAAAGTCCTACAGCAAGCGGCTCCAAAGCCTCTCTAACTATATATAAATTTTTGGCCTCTTTCATTGAAATTTTTGAAACTAAGTAAGATTTTCTTGGAAAATTTTTCGCAAGGCCATCCTCTTCTAATTTTTTGAGAGCTTCTCTAACTGGTGTCCTACTTACTCCTAGCTCTCTTGCGATGTCCATTTCAATAAGTTTATCACCGGGAAGTAGCTTGTTAGTTAAGATCTTTTCCTTTAAGTCTAGATAAACCAAATTGCTAAGAGACTTTTCAGTATTTTTAAGCTCCATATATACCTCCTAATTTAATTTTTAATAAAATGTTTTCATAACTAATTCAGTTAATGAAATCCCGTTAAAAATATTATATCACAACTATCCACAATTCATAGTACTAAATTAAAGTTTATTGTATTTAATTATAGTTTATTGTATCTAGTCAAAATTTGTGATGTATAAATAAAAGTTTATAATACCTAGGTTTGGGTAAAATATAAATATTAACGAAGAATAATTTTGGAGGTACTAAATATATGAATAAGAAAAATGTAATGACAGCTATTGGATTAGGTTCAATTTTACTATTGACTGCTTGCGGCAAAGGAGGGAATAACGCTAGTACAAATTCTACTAATAATACTGCAGCAGAACAAACTACAAATTCAAATGTAAGCGTTAATAAAAATGCAACTGTTACTGAAACTGCCGAAAAAGCATCAGAGGCACCTACTCTTCAAAAGGAAGAAGCTTATGATAAATTTGTAGAAGCTCACAAAGATGTAACTATTACTTCTTTTGAATTAACTGAAGAAAATGGCACTCCAGTTTATCAAATAAATGGATATGATGCTGAAAATGAATACGAAGTTAAACTAAATTCAGAAGATGGATCAGTTGTTAAAGAAGAAAAAGAAGCTCTAGAAGCTGATGATAAAAATAAACAAGAAATTACTAAAGATATGTTGGCAAAAATTGACGAATTTATAGATAAAGCTGACAAAGAAGTTGAGGACGGATATGTAATCAACGAGTATTCTCTTGAATCTGACAATGGAAAATTAATCATTGATTTAGAATATATTAATGGAACAAAAGACGTAAGCTTTGAATACGACTTTGAATCTGGAGAACTTCTGGAAAAAGATATGTAATTTAATTTTTATAATTTAATATAAAAATTTAGCCTGTGGTTTTCCGCAGGCTTTTTACTTATAATATATTTTTTAA
>JASBZH010000082.1 GCA_029983555.1 Peptoniphilus sp.
AAAAGTTAATTACTATGGATTCATAGTTATTATAGATATTATATTTATATTTAAGGAGATGTATTATGAAAAAATCAAAGAAAGTATTATCAATGCTTTTGGCGTTGGTAATGATTATAGGCATGATGATGCCAGTATTCGCGGAGGGCGAAGAATTGAAGTTAGAAGGCGATTTAAGAAGTTAGAAGGCGATTTAACAGGATTATTACAAGATAATAAACCAGATAATACTGTATTAGTTATCCACAAACTTCAAGCTGATAGCTACAATGTAGGAGAAAATGGTATCACTCACAAATGGTGGTAAATTATCAGATACTCAACTTGGACAACTCGGTACTAATGTCAGTGAATTAGATGGTGTTACATTTAAATGGTACAAGGTAAGCGAAGAGCAACTTGAAACTATGAAAGCTAAACCAAAAGACTTTGATACTGAAGATAAAATGGCAGGTGTTACTAGTGAAAAAACTGGAACTGTAACAACTGCAGGTGGTCAAGGTGCAACTCTTAATAACCTTGCAGATGGTTACTACTGGTTTGTAGAATCAGATGCTCCAGATTCAGTTTCTAGTTTCTTGGCAGTTCCATTTGATATTTCACTACCAGTTACTGTTGGCAACCAATATCTAAATACTGTTCACGTATATCCAAAAAATACTACTGGTGAAGAGCCAACTCCAGATAAGACAGTTGATGATTTGACAAATAAAGATTCAAGTCACAATGTTGGAGATCCTATAAACTGGTACCTACAAGCAACAATTCCAGCAAATATCAAAGACTATTATGTTTTAAAGATGTCTGATACATTTTCTGATTCTTTAACTTATAAGGGAAATGTAGAAGTAAAATATGGTGCTGAAGATAATTTTGCCGATTTAAAAATAACTTTAGAAAAGGGAACAGATTATACTATTACAGAACCTACAATAGATTCAAAAGGTGGAGACTTAGAAATCGTATTTACTGCAGCTGGTATAAAGAAACTTGCTGATAATTATGTTGAAAATGGTAAGCTTGTAGCACAAGTTCAAACAGTTATAAATGAAGATGCTATTATGGGTCT
Source organism: Peptoniphilus sp. (assembly GCA_029983555.1). Classification (GTDB taxonomy): domain Bacteria; phylum Bacillota; class Clostridia; order Tissierellales; family Peptoniphilaceae; genus Peptoniphilus_A. Next base: position 1,070 of record JASBZH010000082.1, read on the forward strand.
AGAGATTCCAAATAATTATACACTTACATTTAACCACGATCCAAAACACGAGGGTGATGACAAAACTACAGATATTCCAGAGCCACAAAGACCAAAAGTTTATACAGGTGGTAAGAGATTTAAGAAGGTAGATAGTGCTAAAAATCCTCTAGAAGATGCAATATTCCAATTACAAGACGATGCAACAGTAGTTAATTGGACGGAAGATCTAATAAAAGCAAACCAAACTGCAATAAAAGCAGGACAATTTGCAGTATTAGAAGGAGATAATTATGTAGCAACTTCTGATGCAAAGCAACCTACAGTGGGTCAACCAATTTATTTAAGATCTGATGCATACGGCGCTTTTGAAATTAAGGGTCTAGAATATTCTGAGTGGACAAAAAAAGAATGGGATGAAATTGAGGGTAAACTTGTAGATACTGAAACAATAACTCACAAATGGAATCTAAAGGAAGTTAAAGCTCCAGAAGGATATGCACTACTTAATGGAACTGTAGATTTTGTGGTAAATAGTACAAGTTACTATCAAGATCCTGCACAAGTAGATTTAGGACTTGCTGATCAACAAGAAGTTGAAAATAAAAAAATGACAATTCCACAAACTGGTGGTATTGGTACTGCTATATTTGCAGTTATTGGTATTGCTCTAATGGGTGGTGCTGTTGTCGCAATGAGAAAGAGAAATAGTGTGGAAGACTAATTTTATAGAGGAAGGCTTAGCCTTCTTCTAATACCGGAGGATAGATATGGTAAATTTAAAGAAATTTGAAAACAAAATATTAATATTTATTTTTATATTTGCGATTCTTTCACTTTCTATTGTACCGGTACTTGCAAGGGAAAATAATTCTGTAACTATTCACCTAAGTGATTTTAGTAAAGGTGAAACTATTTCAAATAGAAAATTAAAGTTGTGGAAAATTTCAGATGAATTTATAAAAGGCAATTTAAATGAAAAGCTCAGAGATTTAGAAAATATAAGTGAGAGTGATCTCGATAACAAATATGAAAATCGCATTACCGATCCGTCAGATAGTGATGGAATAATTAATATTTCAAATTTAAGTGATGGTACTTATTATGTAAGAGAAGTACTAAACGGAAGTGAAAAGATTCACATCTACTCATTCTTTATATTTTTACCTCTAAGCGATAGTGAGAGTAAAGATATTTTTCCAAAGTCAACTGGAGATAACCCTCCAGACACGCCACCAGACACGCCACCGGGAAATCCACCAGGAAATCCACCTGAAGTGGAATTTATAAAGGTAAGCGAAGAGGGGATTAGACTTAAGGATACAGTCTTCGAAATTTATGAAAATTCGCCAGATGGAATAAAAAAAGTTCCAATAAAAGATAATAACTATGATGTAAATGGAGGTTTGGATGAACTTTTTGCGACAGATGAAAATGGCGAAATTCACATAAAGAATTTGCCAGCAGGTAATTATATTTTTAGAGAAATAAAGGCGCCTGATGGATATAAGATTTTGGAACGCGACACTTATTTTGAATTTAATGGACGAGATAAAAAGGTGCTTCGCGTTACAAATAAAAAAGAGGATCACAAGGACGGATACAGGTTTATTAAAATTGATGGAGAAACTAAAATGCCACTTAAAGGTGCTACTTTTAAAGTCACAAGAAAAGTAGATGACAGATATTTGGCGGTTAAAAGAGGTCAAGAAGAGTATACAGTTGTCTCCGACGATAGTGGTAATTTTTCTGTCGACGAGTTGGAATATGGAAAGTATTATCTTTGGGAGATTAAAGCTCCAGAAGGATACAAACTTTTAAATGGATATGTGGAGTTTGATGTAGAGAAAGATTCAAGCTTTAATAAAATTGAAATTGAAAACGAGAGAGATGTAGCGTACATTTCTCCTAATTCTCCTCCTAATTCAAAAACTCCAGGTGAAATTCCAAAGACAGGGGACATCACTTTAATCGTTCTTACTATTTCAGGAATTGTCCTTAGCCTTGTAGGTTTAAGTCTTATTAAAAAAGATACAAGTAAATAATAAATTAAGGGGATTTTAACTGTAAAATCCCCAATATTTTTATTTGTGTAAATAATTTTTAAATTTTTTATATGATAAAATATTATTATAAATTTTTATATATTTAGAGAGGAAACAAATGGCAAAGAAAAAGAAGAAAAGTAATTGGCCTTTTATAATTGTATTTATATTTGGATTTTTAGTCCTTTTATATCCGCAAGTGTCAAGGCTCTATTATAGAGTTGAGTCAAATGACAATATCAATCTTTTTGAAGAGGGAAGTGCTAAGCTTTCTGATGAAGAAGTTGAAAGAAGAATGGACCTTGCTAGGGCTTTTAATGCCTCTCTTGTAAATTCTGTACACGATCCTTATTCTGATGAAAAGAAGGAAGCAGGACGTGCTGAGTATGCGAGGATGCTCGAAGTACACGAGCAAATCGGTCACATAAGGATTCCCAAAATAGATAGCGACATCCCAATCTATGCTGGAAGTAGCGAAGATGTTTTGCAAAAGGGAGCGGGACACTTGGAAGGCACTTCTCTTCCAATTGGTGGAAATAATTCTCACACTGTAATTACGGCACACAGTGGTCTTCCCACTGCCAAGCTTTTTACAGATCTTTCTAAAGTAGAGATGGGCGATAAGTTTTTTATTCACAATTTGAGCGAAACTTTAGCTTATGAGGTTGATCAAATAAAGGTAGTTGAACCATCAAATTTTAATGATCTTTTAATTGTGCCAGGACACGATTATGCGACACTTCTTACTTGTACTCCTATTATGATAAATACGCACAGGCTCTTGGTTAGGGGACACAGAGTTTCGTATGAGCCTCTTGAAGAGCAAAAGCTTATAAGCGAAAATAAAAAGGCAATATACTATAGATATGCTTTTTATGCGGGAATTATAATAATATTGATTTTAATTTATTTAAATGTGCGATTTGTGAGAAAGAAGAGACGTTATATCGCAAGATACAATGAACTTGTGGCCAAAGACGATATAGATGATAAAGAGGATAATTATGAAGAATAAGAATAAAAATAAAAAAAAGTGGCCATTTGTACTTTTATTTATTGTTGGT
>JASBZH010000083.1 GCA_029983555.1 Peptoniphilus sp.
AATGCGATAAACCTTAAAATTATCTATTGACATTTAATAGCTGGTCTTAATTTTATAGATATATAATATCACACCTTAATATATTTTTTATATTTATTGTGTTAATTTAATAAATAATATCTTTTTTTAACTCATATTTGACTATATATTCTATCTCCTATTTATTTATGATAAAATAGGAACTATTGGAGATGATGATTTGAAAAAAAGTGAAGGCTTGTCCTTTTTTATTACGATTTTAATTGCAGTAGTTATTGCACTTTTTATTCGTAATTTTATTTTTAATATTGCTGTAGTTAACGGTCAGTCTATGGAACCAACTTTGCACGAAAAAGATAAATTAATGTGCCTATCTTACAGGCGATTTACAGATGTAAAGCCTGGGGAAATTGTTGTAATAAGTCCACCAAATGACAAACGTAAATTTATTAAAAGAGTTATAGCAACTGGCGGAGATACAATTGAATTTAAAGAAGGACATGTATTTGTAAATGGAAAAGAACTTGACGAAACTTACACTTCATCGGACATAACATATTCTGATGTTGACAAATTTGTATTAAAAGAAAATGAATATTTTGTAATGGGTGACAACAGACTTCCTGGAAAAAGCGAAGATTCGAGATTTTTTGGACCTATAGACAAAAAAAGAATAAATTCTGTAGCATCTTATAGAATTCTTCCCTTTTCTAATAGAGGAAAACTTTAATTATAATAGTAAATTTAACGATAGATTATATGGAGGTAACTTTGAACAATCAGGAAAATATAAGAAATTTTTCTATAATTGCGCATATTGACCATGGAAAATCAACACTGGCAGATAGATTAATAGAGTCTACTGGCATGCTTACCAAAAGAGAAATGGAAGCACAAGTTTTGGATTCCATGGATCTTGAACGCGAACGTGGAATTACCATTAAATTAAAAGCCATAAGGCTTATTTATAAAGACGATAGAGATGGAAAAGAATATATTTTAAATTTAATAGATACTCCAGGGCATGTCGATTTTAATTACGAAGTTTCAAGATCTCTTGCCGCCTGTGAAGGGGCAGTCGTCGTAGTAGATGCATCTCAAGGCGTCGAAGCACAAACTCTTGGAAATGTATATCTCGCAATTGATGAAGATCTAGAACTTGTGCCTGTAATAAATAAAATCGATCTACCAAGTGCAAGACCGGAAGAAATAAAACTAGAAATCGAAGATATAATCGGACTTGATACATCTGATACTCCTCTTATTTCAGCAAAAGAAGGAATTGGTATTGACGATGTATTGCATCAAATTGTAGATAAAGTTCCTGCACCATCTGGAGATATAGATAAACCTCTAAAGGCACTTATTTTTGACTCAATATACGATTCCTACTTAGGTGTAATTTGCCATGTTAGAATTATCGACGGCAAGGTAAAACCTGGCGATGAAATATTAATGATGGCAACAGGAAAAACTTTTGAAGTAGTTGAAGTTGGAGTTATCGCAAACGGACATATAAATTTAGACTCCCTATCAGCTGGTGAAGTAGGATATATAACTGCTTCCATTAAAAATGTTAAAGACGCAAGAGTTGGGGATACAATTACACTTAAAAATAACCCTACAGAAAAACCAATGCCCGGTTATAAAAAAGTCGTTCCGATGGTATTTTCTGGCGTGTATCCAGGAGAGGGCGAAGAATATACAGAAGTGCGTGACGCTTTAGAAAAACTTCAAGTAAACGACGCTGCCCTAGTTTTTGAACCTGAAACCTCAGCAGCTTTAGGCTTTGGATTTAGATGTGGCTTTTTAGGACTACTCCACATGGAAATTATTCAAGAAAGGCTCGAAAGGGAGTTCGATTTAAATATCGTAACGACAGCACCTTCTGTTATTTATAAAGTAATGAAAAAAGATGGGACACTACTTGAAATTCAAAATCCTACTAATCTTCCAGATGCAACTGAAATTGAATACATGGAAGAGCCTATTGTAAAAGCAGAAATTATGACTCCAACTGACCATGTAGGTGCGGTTATGGAACTTTGTCAAAATAGGCGAGGCATATTTAAAGACATGCAGTATCTTGAAGAGACAAGGGCGCTAATAACTTATGAAATTCCACTTAACGAAGTCATCTACGATTTCTTTGATGCCCTTAAATCAAAAACTCGCGGTTATGCTTCATATGACTACGAACTATGTGGATATGAAGAGTCTAAGCTCGTAAAACTTGATATTCTAATTAATGAAGAACTTGTCGACGCATTTTCAATTATAGTTCACGACTCCAACGCTTACCAAAGAGCTAGAAAAATTTGCGAAAAATTAAAAGATGTAATACCTAGACAACAATTTGCTGTTCCAATTCAAGCTGCAATTGGAAACAAGATAATCGCAAGAGAAACAATTAGAGCACTAAGAAAAGACGTTTTGGCAAAATGTTATGGTGGAGACATTACAAGAAAGAGAAAACTTCTTGAAAAGCAAAAAGAAGGAAAGAAGAGAATGCGTACTGTTGGAAACGTAGATATTCCACAGGATGCTTTCTTGGCTGTTTTAAAATATGATGAAGAAAAATAATATTGGAATATACATTCATATTCCATTTTGCGAGAGTAGATGTCAATATTGTGACTTCTGCTCTTCTATTATTAGTGAAGAAAATTCCAAAAAATATTTCAAATATTTAGAAAAAGAGATTGACTTATATAGAGAAGTTTTAAATAAAAAGATTATAGATACAATTTTTATCGGTGGTGGCACACCATCTTCAGTAGATGAAAAATATATTGGAAATATTTTTAAGAAATTAAAAGAATTTGAAATATCAAAAGGTGCAGAAATTTCAATTGAATCTAATCCAAATTCTTTGAGCTTACAAAAGTTAAAAGCCTATAAATCATTTGGCATAAACAGAATCTCAATGGGTGCACAGTCTTTTAATGATGAAATTTTAAAAGACATAGGAAGAGTCCACACTAAAAACCAAATCTTAGAAGCTGTTAAAAATGTAAAAGAAGCGGGATTTAAAAATTTTAATCTAGATCTAATGTTGGCACTTCCACATCAAAATTTAAAAGACATAGAAGAATCTATTGAAGAAATTGAGAAAATAAATCCAACTCATATTTCTTACTACTCACTAATTTTAGAAGAAAAAACAGAGTTATATAAAAGATATAGAAAAAATAATAAAGCTTTTGCAGATGAATATACAGATAGAAATATGTATCACTATGTAGTAAAATCTTTAGAAAAACTTGGACTTAAACAATATGAAATATCAAATTTTGCAAAAGACGGATATGAATGCCGACACAATTTAAAATATTGGAAACTCTGCGATTACATTTCCTTTGGTCTTTCTTCTTCATCTAATATATTAAACACACGATACACTAACTTTTCTAACTTTTCAAAATATTATAAAGCATTAGATCAAAATAAAAAACCTATAGAATTTAAAGAAAATTTATCAAAAAAAGATAGATTAAACGAATTCATTATCATGGGAATCAGATTAAATAGCGGAATTGACGTCGAAGAAATCAACGAAAGATTTAACATTGATTTTGAAAAAAAATATGAAAAAGCAATTAATAAAAATATTAATATCGGCCTTTTAGAAAAAAGTGAAAGGAATTATAAATTGACAGAATTTGGTAGAGACCTATCAAATGCAGTAGAACTAGATTTTTTTATGTAATGTATTTACATTTACAAAATATATAAAGATATTAACTTAAAATGTATGGACCAGTAAATTACAGGTCCATACATTTTATTTTATATAATATAAAATTTAATCAATATTAATTGGAAAAGTTAATTATATTATATTAAACCAGTTTAATTGTATTTACTATTACAAGTAATATCACCCGCTTATGCGGGAAGTACCATCTGTAGTATGAGTATTTGATATTTCTGCCAGGATCACCCTCGCCTATGCGGGAAGTACATCACAAAATCCTGTTGCATATTTTGTGACTAAGGATCACCCCCGCCTACGCGGGAAGTACTTATTACGTTGAGGATTGGGGCGACGGTATATAGGATCACCCCCGCCTACGCGGGAAGTAC
>JASBZH010000098.1 GCA_029983555.1 Peptoniphilus sp.
AAATTATATATATTTCTGTATCCTTGTATATTACTTGAATACATTATACATAATAAACCCTATTCGTTCAAGTTTTTATTGTTTAATTTTATTTATTATTTAGTTCATAATGTAATCTAAGAATTATAACTTTTATTCTAATTTAAGATCATTTTTTTAACTATTATTTTAAAAATTTTTATACATATTACTAATATAATATTTAAATTGAATTATTTGTTATTAAATCCTTTAAATCTATATAATAAAATTTTTAATTCAACTAATTTTTTAAATATCAAGTCATTAGCACTACAAATATTATTTATTCATTTTAATTTGTTTTAATAAAAAAACCCTACACTTTGCGGTAGAGTTTTTATTTATTATAATTTCCTACTATTATATAGGGTTATTTATGCCAAGTATTTAATTTTAATTTTTTGCAACAAAAAAAGTGCAGCCTAACTGCACCTACAAAATGTATTCAATCAAGATATCATTTTTGCCTCTTTAACGTCTTTAAAAGTCACGTCTTCTTCAAGAACTGTCACTTTTACGGTAGAAGTTAATACATCAGAATATGTGTATGAGGCAGTTACAATTTCGTCTCCATTATATACGTCTACTACAAAAAGACTTGGATAAGTTGCTTTTAAATATCCTCGTCTAGTTACAATTTTCTTTCTGCCTTTATTAGCCTTGACGATTACCTTTTTACCAATATGACTTTCTAGTTCTCTTCTAATTACATCCATTTGACTCATATTAGATTCCTTCCTTCTAATGAACATAGTAAAACACATATATATTATAGCTCACAAAGGAACAAATGTCAAATTGAACGGTATATTCTACTCCATAATAATAATTTTGTCAATTGTTTTTGTTTTTTAATCTTCATATTTTAAAAATATTTATATTTATAGAATTTGACTTTAAAGATTTAGTTTTTTTTATTATAATAGTTGTTAAGTTGGTAATTTACGGGATTTTATTCAAAAAGCCTAGATTTTTTAACACAATTATTGTATAATATTGTATTGTTAATTCAATGGATTGGAGGTTATAATGCAAAAAGGAAAAAAGGTTATTCTCGGCATGAGTGGCGGCGTTGATTCTTCTGTTGCGGCTGTCCTTTTAAAAGAGGCGGGATACGATGTAACTGCTGTTTTTATGCGCAATTGGGCAGAAGATGATGGCATGTGCACTGCTAGAGAAGATTACATTGACGTTGTTTCTGTATGTTCACAAATTGGCATTAAGTATTTTACTGTTAATTTTGAAAAAGAATATAGAGACCAAGTTTTTTCCTACTTTTTAAGTGAATACAAAAAAGGCAGAACTCCAAATCCCGATGTCATGTGCAATACGGAAATTAAATTCAAAGCTTTTTTAAATTATGCTATGGACTTTGATGCAGATTATATTGCAATGGGACATTATGCTAGAACAAAAAAGACAGATGGCAAAACATACTTACTTCGAGGTGTAGACAGCAATAAAGATCAGTCTTATTTTTTATCTAGAGTTAAGTCAGAGGCTCTTGAGAAAACTCTATTCCCTGTTGGAGATTTGGAAAAACACGAAGTCAGAGAAATTGCTGATAAGTATAATCTTTCTACTGCTAAGAAGAAGGACTCTACGGGAATTTGTTTTATCGGCGAGCGTGATTTTAATGAGTTCCTTGATCAATTCTTGTTTACTAAACCAGGAAAAATTGTCGATACTTCGGGAAATGTTCTAGGCGAGCATTCCGGTCTTATGCACTATACAATTGGTCAAAGAAGAGGTATGGGAATTGGCGGTATAGGAAATGGTGAGCCTTTCTTTGTTGCTGATAAGGATTTAAAAAATAATCTTTTGATAGTTGCTCAAGGGGTAAATAATCCAGTTTTATATAAAAAAGAATTTGAAGTTGAAGATCTTTTTTGGATTACACAAGAGCCTTGTCTACCACTTGATACTTCTGTTAAAATAAGATACAGGACAAAAGACGAAAAAGCCGTTCTTGTTAATGAAAATGGCAAATTTATGGTTAAGTTAGAAAATCCCCTAAAAGGGGTTACCCCTGGACAAGTTTGTGTCTTTTATGATGGAGAAATATGTCTCGGTTCAGGTATAATTAAATAAATTTTGGAGGTTAATATGAAACTAAGCTTAGAAAAAAGAGATTTACAAGGTAAAAATAAAGTAGATAAAATGAGAGAAGAAGGAATTATCCCTGGAGTTATCTATTCTAAGGGTGAAGAAGCTAAAATGATTAAAGGTCAAGAAAAAGATCTTTTAAAGGCTTTCTCTCAAGAAGGATTCTCAAACATTTTTGAAGTTGAGATTGATGGAGAGTCAACATCTGTACTTTTCAAAGAAGTTCAAATGCACCACATTAAAAATTCTATGGTTCACTTTGATTTATTTGAAATTGATGCTAACGAAGAAATTACTGTTTCTATCCCAGTTGTTCTTGAAGGAAGAGATGACGTTCGTGTTCAACCATCTTCACTAATTCAAGTTATTAACGAGATTGAAGTAAGTTGTCTTCCAAAATATCTTCCATCTGAAGCTGTTGTCAATGTAGTTGACATGCAAATTGGAGATGTAATGAAAATTAAAGATCTTGACATCTTTGGCGACGAAAATGTTATGATTCACGAAGAAGACGACGAAGTTGTTGCTTCACTTGTTGCTCCAACTGATGTTTCTGAAGATGAAGAAGCTGAAGAAGGAGAAACTGCTGATGCAGCTGACGTTCCTACAGTTTCTGAAACTGAAGGCGGCGAAGAAGAAGGTTCTGAAGAATAATTTTAATTTTAAGAGATTGGTAGATTCCAATCTCTTTTTTTTATTTTAAGCAATATAAATATGTAAAAAAATCGAATTCAAAGGGAAAACCTCAAAATTCGATTTTTTATTTTTACTAATTTCTAATTGTCATTGTATTAACTATTCTAAATTAATTAATATAGTTATATTTTGTTATTTCTAATAAATTGTATAAACATGCACATTTATAGCCTTATTGGAAATAGCATTTTCAAAAAACACTTGTATGAAAACTTGTCGTCGTTATAACTAAAGTACACTGGATTGTCTTTGTCATCTCTTAATTCAAATTTCCCTTCTGAGATTATTACTCTGTAATTTAATTCTTGCAGTGATTGGTACATAGATAACTCCCACTCTGATCTATCTGTCAGCGTGTTTTCGCACAGGGAGTTTAAAACCCAAGAAAATTCTACATAATCAACTCTATATACTAAAAAACTTTTCCATAATTCTATTTTTCTTTCCATATTGAGTGAATTTTGAAATGCTTCATAATTTATTTTTTCGCTAAACCATCCGTAAGAATAGAAAGATCCTTCTTCATATGTCGGTAGGTTATATTTTTTTAATAAAATTTCTTTATCTCCCGAGAGAATTAGCACTTTTTCATCCCAGTTCATACAGTTTAGGAGAGTATAGATTTCTTTGGCATTTCTTTCTTTAACTTTTATTCCAAAGTTTAGTGATTTTACCATATCTATCATCTTTCCCGATACGGATTTATAGTTATAATAGTACTTATCCCCTTCTCTTTCTATTTCCATAAATATTGAATCAGTAGATGACACTGGGTAGGAATATATTTCAAATATAAATTCTTTTCCAAGTGAAATCAACTCTTCTCCAAAATCATACCAAAAGTCTTCTGTAGTGTAAGCAATCTCTGGAAAGGAAATATATATTTCATCTCCCTCGTTTCTATTCATATAGATCTTAGGTGTTGTGTCTAGCCATTCTTTTATACTGAGCATAAGTTTTATAAGATTTTCCACAGGATTTTCTATAGAAACTTCGACATAAGGAATTTCTATTTTACTTACATCCTTATAATAATGCATCATCTTCATAATAATCCCTCTTTAAATCTATATTTGTTTCATTTCTCTATCTATTTCTATATTTACCAAAAGCACGTTTACTGTCTTTTCTCCGAACACTCCGAGTAGCTTATTTTCGGTATTATTTTTTATTATCTCTTTTATTTTATCTTTTGAAAGACCAGAATTTTTTGCAATTCTATCCACTTG
>JASBZH010000084.1 GCA_029983555.1 Peptoniphilus sp.
TGATTTGTTCTTGGAAATTGGTCAAGGCCACTTATTTTTTCTACTTTATATCCTCCGTCTAGTATTTTCTTAAGGTCTTTTACAAATGTGACTGGGTTACATGATATATAAAGGATTTGTTGTGGTGATATTTCAAGTATCTTCTTTATTGCTTTTGGGTGTATTCCTTGTCTTGGTGGATCTAGGACTATTACATCTGCTTCAAATTTTAATTTATCAAGTGCTTTTAGGACGTCATCTGCGATAAATTCTGTGTTTTCTATTCCATTTAGTTTTGCGTTTTCTATTGCATCTTTTACTGCGCTCTCTACTATTTCTACTCCTATTGCTTTTTTCGCCTTTTGTGCCATTATCTGTGTGATTGTTCCAGTCCCTGAGTATAAATCGAGGACGTTTTTGTTTTCTACATCTCCGATAAATTCCTGAGCCATTTTGTATAGGGTCTCTGCTGAGTAGGAATTTGTTTGGAAAAATGAAAATGCTCCTATTTTAAATTTTAGTCCCAATAATTCTTCCACGCAGTAATCTCTTCCATAGAGTACTTCAAAGCCTTCGTTAATTATTGCATCGGAAAATGAATCGTTTAATGTATGTGTTATTCCAACAATTTTTGCGTCAAGGTCTAATTTTAAAAGTCCTTCTACGTAATTTTTAAGGTCCAAGTTGTGATCTTTAACTGTGACAAGGTTTATTAAAATCTCTCCGTAATTAGTTCTTCTTACAGAAAGGTGTCTCATTGTGCCTTCGTGAGTTTTTTTGTTAAAAAAGTCTTCGTCCTCAAAGTATTCTCGCGTAAAGTATCTAATTTTGTTAAAGTCCTCGTGAGTTATTTGGCACCCTGTTGTGTTTTCTATTTCATAAAATCTATTCTTTTTGTGAAGTCCAAGCGCTATTTTTGATCCTTTGTACTCGTCTCCAAAGCTGTATTCCATCTTGTTTCTGTAAGCTTTATAGTGAGAATTTGCTATGAGTTTTATTTGAAAGTCAAATCCTTCTTCTTTAAACAGTTTATTTATTAGCTCTTCTTTATATTTTACTTCGTCAGAATATTCAAGTGTGTTATATGCACAGCCTCCACATTCTGGATGTCCGCAGCCTGGAAGTTTTTCTAAGTTAGACTTCTCTAGTACTTTTAAGAGTTTTGCTTTTTTGCCGCGACTTTGTTTTACTTCGACTGTTTGTCCAACTATTCCGCCCTTTATGTTTAGTATTTTTTCTTCTGCTTCTACTTTATTTTTATTCGGAAAATTTGCTTCTACTACTTTTCCTGTAAATATCTTTTTCTTCAATTCTTTCTCCCACTTTTCTGATTTTTACTATTTTTATAGTATTATAGTTTTTATTTCTTTTCAAGATACTAAACTCAACAAAAAAACTCATGAAAGCTCATGAGTCGTATTGTCCTAAACTGTATTTTTCTACTATCGATATTATTTTGTCTGCATACGAAGGGTCAGTTGCATATCCCGCCTCATTTATATATCTTGCGGCCTCTCTAAAGTCGCGGGCTGTCTTTACTTTTTCATACCTCTTCGCCTCTGTAAGAAGTTTTGCATAATGTGTGAAGGATTCTTTTTTTGATCTGTATTTTTTGAAATTTTGAAGATATGTTCCGCTTTTGCCCTCTACATATTCTTCTGTTTCAAGCATAACTCCTTCTCCCTTTACATCTTTTACTCCAAAGTAATTGTTGTATTCTTTTGATAGTTCAGATCTGCCCCAGTTGCTTTCTAAGATAGACTGTGCAATCATAACTGAAGGATAGAGGTCATATTTTTTTGCTACATCTACTGCAAGGGGCACTGTGTCCTCTAGGTAGGCCTCTTTGTAATTTGTATTATTTTTTAGACCGTCAAAAAATATATTTATTACAAATATAAGTATAGCGAGGGTAAGCGCCATCAGAAATATTACTGTTAGGCATCCTCGCAAAATTCTACTAATTTTCATTTTTAATTTCCGCATATATGTCAGATATTTTCTTGTTTAATATTGGATGAAAATAGTTTGGCACAAGTTCGTTTAAAGATTCCAATACAAATTCACGCTCGTGCAAATATGGATGTGGAACTTTTAATTCGTCATTATATATTACTTCTCTATCTATTAAAAGTATGTCTAAATCAATTGTTCGCGGTCCCCATTTTTCGTGGCGAACTCTATCTAGGTCGATTTCTATTTTTTGAAGTATGTGCAAAAGGTCGAGTGGATCTTCGAAACTTCTAACTTTTACTACTGTGTTTAAAAAATCCGCCTGGTCAGTCTTGCCCCAAGCTTTTGTTTCGATTATTTTCGCACTGTCCAATATCTCAAGTCCCGCTTTTTCCATCTCTTCAAATGCTCTTTTGATATAGGACTCTCGATCTCCCATATTTGTGCCAACGCCAATATAATAGTCTCTTTTCTTTTTAATACACCTTACTGATGCAGTGTCCAGTGGCAAATTAATTGGCGCCCAAGGTTTTTTGATTTCTACGTCTAGCTCTTCTATTATTTTATATTTGTCAAAAATAAATTTAGTGAGTTTATATGCCAAAGTCTCGAGCAAATCTTCTTTTTCTTTTGTAAAAAAGTCATAAATTTCGTGTGCAAGTGTCCCATAATCTATTGATTTGTCTAAATCTTTATATATTGCTGCGTCTCTAAATGAAAGAGTTGCACAAACTGTAACTAGAAATTTTTGTCCGAGAGTCTTTTCTTCTTCAAATAGTCCGTGATTTGCATAAATCTCTAGGTCCTTTATTTTTATTTTATCCATCTTCCACCTCAGTAAATTATAGTGTGATTCTTTTTCTCGAAGCTCCAATTGCACTCTTTATAAGCAGGGCATCTAAAGCACGGTCTCGAAAACTTGTCTGCTCTATAAAATATTTCAAAAAACTTATCTCTCTTTAGGTCTTTTCCTCTGTGAGAAGATATACAGTCCAAAATCCTCTTCTTTTCATCATCAGAAAATTCTGTTCCTTTTAATATTTCCCTCGCAATATCGCAAGATGCTATGGCGTGATTTATTCCCTCTTTTATTTCCAGTACTCTTCCAATGTCGTGAAGAAGTGCTGTAGAATAAATCATGTCCTTTTCTACATCTACATTTTCTTCTAATTTTAAAATATAACAGATCCTTGCTACAGACACAAAATGTTCATAATTGTGTCTGCAGAAAAATCTGTTTCTCTCTAAATATTCAAGTTCTTCTAAATATTTTTTATATTTAGGACTTTTTAATATTTTATCTGTATTTTTCACTAAAATTCTATCAACCTGTAAGCTTCATTTTTTAGTTTTTCATCTGTTTCTAGAACTCCACGAGCTACAGATGTAACTGTCTTTGAGCCAGGTTTTTTTACTCCTCTCATGTTCATACACATGTGCTCAGCTTCAACTACTACCAAAACTCCACGAGGTTTTAAATATTCCATCATTGCTTCTGCAACTTGTAGAGTAAGTCTTTCTTGTAGTTGTGGTCTTTTTGCATAAGTTTCAACTGTTCTTGCTAGTTTAGAAAGTCCTGCAACTCTCTTGTTTGGAAGATAAGCTATGTGAGCTTTTCCAAAAAATGGCAAGAAGTGATGTTCACACATTGAGTAGAAAGGAATATCCTTAACTACAACCATGTTGTCATCTACTACTTCAAAAGTTTTTGATAGATGTTCTTCAGCAGTTTGTCCAATTCCTGCAAAAACTTCTTCATACATTCTTGCTATTCTATCTGGAGTTTCAATAAGACCTTCTCTATTTTTGTCTTCTCCAATTGCTTCTATAATAAGCTCTGCAGCTTTTTTTAATTTTTCTTTATCCATTTGTTCTCCTTAATACTAAGTCTAAATCCTATACTTAGTGTTTTTATACCACAATTATAGCATTAGAACCTATAATTTACAATTTTTAACATATTTGTTACAATTACTCTCGAGGTGTTAAATGAAAAGTAAATTGACAGTATTTCTTCTATCAATTCTCATGCTCTTTAAT
>JASBZH010000085.1 GCA_029983555.1 Peptoniphilus sp.
ATTTAAATCTTTAATTAACAATTATGCAGTTTTGTTTTTTGGACTCATCTTTCCCATAATACTTGCAACTTTAATTACTATGGGTGTTACAAAAGATGTTCCAATGTCTTATATAAATGATGTGAAACTCAGCATTCTCTATAGAATTAATATTATCAGTCCTATTTCAATTTTTCTAATTGGCCTTGCATCTGTATTTGCAAAAGATTTGGAGGAAGGGGTATATGACAGGTTGGATTTATTTTCTATCAATCACTTGAAGATGGCTAAATATAAATTTATTGTATATTTCGTGTATTGGCTCATATGCAATGCAATTTATTTTATCCTACTTCCAAATATTTTGGATATAAATATAGAGTTTCTTTCAGTATTAAAGCACACTGGATTTGTTTCTATTGTTGCAATTACGATGTTTTTATTCTCATATGGTTTGTCTTTATATGTCAAAAATTACTCCATCGCCTTTTCAACAACTATGGCTTTTTACTTTGCGATATTGATTTTGGGAGGAATGATGGGCATAGACATCAAGGATTTGCCAGGATTTTTAGAAAAAATTGCAAATATTTTACCAACTGGCCATTTTTCATCGACAGAATACCTAAGTGAGATTGCAATTGGAGGCAGGATGAGTTATACATTTTTACAAGGTTTAGTGGTATTTTTGCTAATTTCCATAATATTTTTCTTGGGAAGTATATATAAAAACAAGAGAAAAAATATATAATCTAATTGGGAAGTGATCTTATGAAAAAGATTCTTTTTTTGGAAGATGAAAAAGAAATTAGAGAAATTTTATCAGAATATATGAAACTTGCCGACTTTTCTATTAGAGAAACTGAAAACGGAGATGAGGCAATTGAAATTTTAAAAAAAGAAAAATTTGATGCAGTGATTTTAGACATCATGGTTAAAGGTTCAAGTGGACTTGATGTCTTGAAGTTTATAAGAGAGAACAAAAAAATTTCCAATACCAATGTATTAATGCTTACTGCTCTTGATGATTTAAATACACAAATAAATGCCTTCGACCTGTACTGTGATGATTATATAGTAAAGCCAGTTCAGCCGATACTTTTGATAAAAAAGCTCGAAATGATAATGAAGAGAAGATCTCCAAATATGGAAATTAATGAAAAAGGTCTATCACTCGATGAAGAGGGATTTAGAGCCTTATATGAAGGGTGCGACTTGAAATTAACTGTGACAGAATTTCAAATAATTTCTTTATTTATGAAAAATCCAAACAAGGTTTTTTCTAGAGAAAATCTAATTAATTCACTCTACAACACAGATTTTTATGGTTCGACGAGGACTATTGACTCTCATATAAAAAACTTGAGAAAGAAATTGCCAAAAGATTATATTAAAACAGTTATAGGGGCAGGTTATAAATTTAATGAAGAAGCGTAGTTTAAATATTTCACAAAAAAATTTTTTATACAATTTAATACTGACTCTTTTAATATGTGTGATAATTTTTTCATATATGATTTTTTATATGCCAAATGTCTATCTAGAAAAAAAGGTTGAATCTTATGAAAAAGACGCACTATCTGTTCATAATTTTTTCGTAAAACACAAGAGTTATAACAGAGATGATGGAATTATGAACATGGGAATGTATTCTTACTATGTGCCCAATGGAGAAAATACTATAAAGCTTTCGGGACAGAGGTTTAATTCGTCTGTAACAGTAAAAAATAAAGAGCTAATAAGTTTTTTGAGGTATATGGAAAAAGATGACTTTAAAGAGTTTGATTGGAAAGAATTTGAAGATTTGACTAGGCCAGTAATTGGCGATTTTAAAAAAGAGCTCGACAAGCTATTTGAGATAAATAATTTAGAGAAAATTGAGATAGATTCTAATGACACATTGAGTGTAAAAAATATTGACGGGATATTTTTATTGAATTTTAAGATGAGTTCAGATGAATCTGTCGCAGCAAATTTGGTGTTAATTTCAAAAGACGACACGGGGACTTATGTCTCTATCTATCCTTATATATTTCAAAGCATTGGAGACATAAAATCGACAGTATTTTCTGCAATTCCCGTTATATTTCTTCTCGTAGTCTTGATTGTATTTTTAGTAAATAGGATTTATTCAAAGTCGATTACAGATCCAATTATTGAGATGAGTAATTTTACGAAGAGGTCTAAAAATGAGAAAAATGCTAAGTACGACTTACAAATAAGTACTCACGATGAATTGGAAGAATTGTCCAACAATTTAAAAGAACTCTATGAAACTTTGACGGAAAACTACAACAACTTGGAGAAAAATACCAAGAAAAGAGAAATTTTTGTAAAGGCAACGTCTCACGAGCTAAAAACACCTCTTCAAACGGCAATACTTTTGAATGAATCCATGATAAATAAAATTGGAAAGTATAAAGATACGGATAAATACCTTCCAGAGCTTAGAGAAAAGCTCAGCAAAATACAGGTTTTAATAGATGACCTTCTATTTATGAACCGAATTGATGAGTCGCCTATATACGAAGATCTTGACCTAAGTTTGATATTAAAAGAGTCGATAAAAAATCACGCCAATCTAATAAGCGAGAAAAAGCTAAATGTAGAAGTAAATGGAAGTCTAGTGGATTTTGTTGATTACGATCACTTTAGGATAATATTTGACAATCTCATAAAAAATGCCATTGAAAATACAGAATCTGGGGGAAAGATAGTCTCAAGTTTTGACGATAATATAAGCATTATAAATTATCCAACAGAAATTAAAGAGAAGAATTTAGAAGGTTTATTCGATCCATTTGTATCAGGCTCTATAAAAAAATCAAGTGGGCTTGGACTTTATATAGCTAAAAACTTACTCGAAGACATGAAATACGACATTAAACTCTCCTATAAAGATAATAAATTTAGTGTAAATATCAAGAAAAAATTAAAATAAATGTTTGAGATTAGACTCTTATCGGTCTAATCTTTTTTTATAGATTATAAATTGTTTTTAAACGCAGATATATTATTTAGATTAAATATTTTTTATATAAATAATGAAATTAATTCAGATATTTATTTGAAATAAATTGGGTAAGTAACAAATGAAGTATTGTTTATTTTAAACTCAATTTAAATTATTAATTTGACGATTATTTATATAAAAATGGAGGAAATAATGAAAAAGAAAAAAATTTTAGTTGTCCTCACTAATAAATCGACATACGAAGACAGGTCCGAGAAGACTGGTCTATGGTTAAACGAGGCTACTGATTTTGTAAAAGTAGTGGAAAATAATGGATACAGCGTCGATTATGTAAGTCCAAAAGGCGGAGAAGTTCCAATTGATCCAGAAAGCCTAGGACCTAAGTATGCAGATGAAAATGCAAAAGACTTTTTAGAAAGTGAAGATTTTAAAAAGAGGGCTTTAAAAAATTCTCTTAAACCAACAGATATCAATCCAGATGAATATGTGGCAATCTATTATACTGGCGGACACGGAGTAGTTTGGGATTTTCCAGACAACAAAGAGTTACAAGAGATTGCGATAAAAATTTATGAAAGTGGCGGCTATGTTACATCTGTGTGCCACGGCGTGGCTGGCCTTTTAAATATAAAGGATAAATCGGGAAATTATTTAATAAGTGGAAAGAAAATTACAGGCTTTACTGGCAAAGAAGAAGAGTTAATTGGAAAAGATAAAATAGTTCCCTTCGGAACAGAGGAAGAATCAATTAAACGCGGCGCTGATTTTCAAAAAGA
>JASBZH010000086.1 GCA_029983555.1 Peptoniphilus sp.
AGTGCAATATTATTTTTATCTATTTTTTTATAAAAACTAGATTTTTTGATGTTATTTTGATCCAAAATATATGAAATATTTTCTAAAAGTAAAACTGCCCTCGCGTCATTTTCGTTTGACAATCCAACCTTATAGAATCCATTTAAAATATTCATGTCGACAGAAATTACTGCAAAGCCTCGTTTAGCTAAATACTCACCCAAATAGTCGTATCCCAAATAATTTTCTGTAGTAAATCTGTGATTTCCATGAGCTATAAATAATACTTGCGCATTATCTTTTCCCTTTGGAAGATATGCCCTTCCAGTTATCTTCGCCTCATTAAGTCCTCTTTTAAAATAATAGTCCCTAATCTTTTTCTTTGTGCCAGAATAACTTGCATACTTCGTTAGGTTACAGTCTCCTCCCTGATAGTCGACCACTGCAACTTCGTATTTTTCTCTTCTAGTTGCAATCTTATTTTTATCTACATCTAAATCGTGAATAACTTTGTTGTCAAACCCAGGCATAAATAAAAAATAAACTGTAGCAGCTATTACAACAGCCGATGGAATTAAAAATATTAAGGCAGATTTCTTTTTATTTTTAGAAAAAGAAATAAGCGATTTTGCAAACATAACGGCTATAATTAAAAATATAAATAGACCTAAGTATATATTTTTCTTATCAAGCTCTATTGTATAGAGAGCTTCGTCATATATCTTGTATAAAACTGCTATAAAAATTAAATATATTGCTAAATTCTTTGTCTTAATTCGCCTAAATACAACTAAAATATGTCGCAAAATTATGTATATAAGAAATAATAATAAAAATGCAACTGCAGTGGTTACTACAAACGCCAAAAAAACATTTATGCCCAAATCAGAAATATAGTAGTAAAATTCTGAAGATATAAGCATTGCGGCAAGTGCAAGAATTATTAACTTAAATCCAGGCACTCTACCAAAATGTTTTTGAAAAAATATATTTAATTTATTTTGTATTTTAATTAAAAAATTATTTAATCTCATAATAATGGGATAAGCCCAAACTTATCCCTAATCCTTCTCCAATTCAACTAAATCTTCTTCTCTATATTCTTCCACATTTAAATAATTTGATTCTTCAATGAAGTGTTTGTTGAACTCTCTAGTTCTCTTAACATCCTTTAAATCAAAGTATTCTACATCATTTCCATCCTCAGATTCAAAAACTACCTTTATTAGCTCCTGAATTGCATAAGTTGAAACGACGGTTCCCTTTCCTCTGACGGTTATTATAATTTCACCAACACGTGGGATAATTTTATTTATGCACTCATAACCTTCCTGTTCATACTTTAAACAGCACATGAGTCTTCCACAGAGTCCTGAAATCTTTGACGGATTCAAACTCATATTTTGATCTTTTGCCATTTTTATAGAAACTGGGGAAAAATCTGATAAAAATGTAGAACAACAAGTGCTTCTTCCACAACTTGCAAGTCCACCTATATATTTTGCCTCGTCCCTTACACCAATTTGTCTAAGCTCAATTCTAGTCCTAAAAATAGAAGCAAGTTCTCTTACGAGTTCTCTAAAGTCAACTCTTCCATCTGCTGAAAAGTAAAATAATAATTTTGATCTGTCAAAAGTGTATTCGCAAGAAATTAATTTCATTCCCAATCCAAATTCTTGAACCTTTTGCTCGCAAATTATTATGGCTTCTTTTGCGTTATTTCTATTTTCTATATTTGTAGTTTTATCTTCAAGAGTTGCAACTCTAATTACGGGTTTTAATTCTCCCTTTATAGAATCTTCATCTACTTCTTTTAAAATTAGAACTTTTCCGTATTCTAAACCTCTTACAGTTTCAACTATAACATCGTCATATAAATTTATATCTAAATCAACTGGATCAAAATAATAAATCTTTCCAGTTCTTTTAAATCTAACACCTGCTACATCTATCATCTAACTCCCCCTAATTCCATGAGTAGCTTTTCCATATTCAGATCAAAGTTAACATTTTTATCGAGCCTTTCTATAGCCCTAATCACTGAATCATAGCCCTTCATTGAATCTTCAAGTGATACATTTTGAATTCTAAGTAAATCAATTTTATCTAGATTTATAATCAAGTCTTTGTTTCCCACTTTCATGAGAAGTAGATCCCTATACCAAATTAAGAAAAAGTTTAGAATGTCGTATATCTGATCCTTGTTGTCCTTTAGAAAATCTTTTTTGCCAAATATATAGCCACCTTTTCTTATCGCACTGTCTAGAATTTCTATTAAATCTTCCCTTAACTGTATCATAGATGGATCTTGTGCATATTTAAGTGCCAAAGAAACATTGCCGTGTGACAATTTTGAAAATAATTTAGCATTCTTTTCGGACATAGAATGAGAAATCAAAAGTCTCTCAATTCTCTCTACATCGATCTCCCTAAATTTTAAAATTCTACATCTAGAAACAATAGTTGGCAGAACTTTTTTGAAATTGCTCGAAATTAGTATAAGTATTAGATAATCCTCTGGCTCTTCCAAAGTTTTTAAAAGAGTATTCTGACCTTCTACAGTTACCTTGTCAAAGTCGTCTATTATTACAACTTTTTGTCTTTTGTGGAAAGGCCTTGAAAAAGATTTTTCAATTATTTCCTCAATCTCACTCTTTTTAATATTTTTATCGCTCTTTATGATATCTAAATCAGGATCACTATAATTATCGACTCCACTAAAATACTTTACCTGCTCGGCATTTTCTTCTAAAATCGCCCTGGCAAAGTTTTTTGCGTGAGAAAACTTTCCTATTCCCTTTGGTCCATAAAATAAATAGGCGTGACTTAACGACTCTTCTTTTAAATCTATTTCTAATTTATTTAAAATATCAATATTTTCTAGAAACATCAGATTCTTTTGGAGTCTTCCAGATCGACAACAAATATTGTAGCTCCTGAAATTTTAAAGTCTCCCTTTTCAGAGTGAACTTCTTCTTCCTCAGTTATTTCCTTAAAAATATTGTCTATCCTCTCAAGCTCATCTTCCTTGCAACCAAGTAAAAGTGTAGAGTTGCCTGATTTGAAAAATCCTCCAGTAGATGAAAGTCTTGTAACATAAATATCCTCATCTAAAAATCTATCTATTAAATCATCTGTATATTTATCTTGCACAATCGCAATTATCATCTTCATATTCATATTTATCACCTAGTATCTCTTAAAATCCACAACATTCATAACAAAAATACTTGCTCCACCAACTTTTACATCAATTGGCACAGTTATAAGGGCCTGTCCCGGTATATTTACTGGTTGAATAGTTCTCTTAACTTCACGCTGTTTGGAGTTTTTCTTCATAATTTCCATGAACTCGTCGTATCTATCGTCTTCAATACCTGAAAGTAAAGTAACATTTCCAGATTTTAAAAATCCTCCAGTAGAAGAAATTTTAGTTACCTTAAATCCATTGGCATTTAATTTTTCGACTAAATTTTCACTATCAATGTCTTGAACTATGGCTATTATAAGTTTCAACTTATACCCCCCTTTTCTTCTAACACATTCATACAATCGTTAAAAACTTCTTCAATACTCTTACTTGCATCTATAAAATAGTAATT
>JASBZH010000087.1 GCA_029983555.1 Peptoniphilus sp.
AAAATTTAAATCTGGATAATTTGTTATCACGCCGTCTACACCAATTTTTTTCATGATTTCAAAGTGCTTATTTTCATTAACTGTCCACACATTTACTTTTATATTTTTGTCGTGAAGTTTTTCAACCGTATTTTTATCCATTGTGGCAAATAGAGGATGAAAGTAGTCTATATTATATTTAGAAAGATACTCCCAAGGCTCAATTAGTCTTGAAGATTCGAGTGCAGCTATAGGAACATCAGATGTAACTTCTCTAAATTTTAACAGTGAGTTGTGATTAAAACTTGAAATTAAAAGTTTATCCAAAATATTTCTGCTCTTAAAAATTTCGTATACATCTCTTTCTATTCCATCATATTCAAATATAGAAGTCTTTAATTCCACATTAGTTAAGAGATTTGTATCCTTTAGAATGTCTGCATACTCTTCTAAAAGGAGTGGTGACTCATCACTTCCTAGAATCTTTAGATTTTTAATTTCGATATAAGTCATGTCTTTTATAAATTTATCTACATTGCAAAGTCTATTTAAAAATTCGTCGTGAATTACCACTATTCTCTTGTCGCTAGTGTACTGCACATCTATTTCTATCCCATGAATATCTAAATTTTTGCAGTTTAAAAAAGCCGATTTAGTATTTTCTGGGAACTTTGAACTAAATCCTCTGTGCGCGTAAATTTTCATAAAATCACCTCAATATATTTAGTATAAAAAAGAATTGTAAAAACGACTTTATTAAATTGTAATCTTTATAAAAAAAGGACTCAAAAGAGTCCTAAGTTTTGTAAACAGTCTTAAGACTTTTTAAGTCCTTTGGTTATTATGAAGAAACAAAGCTTTAAAAATCTCATATCATGAGGAAAATTATAGGAAATTGTACTTAAAATATATTATTCAAAGTATATTTCATATTTTGAGCTTGTAATTAAAGTATGAATATTTTAATTTTAAAGCTTTGCCCACATTTAAAAATATAAATGTCTTTTTAATGATTATTTAATTTTTTCAATTATTCTATATTTTGTGTCAAATCCTTCGCTTGTACCTGTGAATGAAGAATCTTCTTTTGCAAGATCAGACATTGTGTCTACAATTTCTTTAAATTCTGGAAGTTCTTTTGTCTTGTTGTCGAGTTCGTCGATACCTTTTTGTTTAAATTCTTCGAGTTTATCTGCAAATTTTTTCATGGCGTCGTCTATTACATCTCCACCATCTTGAAGTTTCACAGTTCCGTCGTTTAAGTCAACTATTCCATCGTTTAATTTTTTGATTCCATCTCTCATAGGTGAAAGACCTTCTGTTTTAAGTCTTGGAAAGTCTTTAAACATTTCGGATTTTTCTCTAAATTCGTGAAGTCCACTTGAGAGGTCATTTGCACCGTCATTTAGTTTTCCTGAATTTGAATCTAGTTCTGAAATTGCTGATGCAAGTTTATTTACACCGTCTTCACTTTCTTCTGTACCTGCTCTTAATTTTGATGAGCCGTCTTTAAGCTGGCCAGTTGCATCGTCAAGTTTAACTAGTGCATCGGATAGTTTAATTAGTTGAGATACGTCCATTTCGTTAGTTATCTTTTGCATTCCATCTTCAAGACCTGAATTTACTTGATCAATTCCGCTTGAAAGCTTTCCAGCACCTTCTTGTAATGCAGGTAAATTTTTAGATAATTTTTGAGCCCCTTTATTTAAATTATCTGATGCCTCAGTAAGTCCTTTTGTGCCAGTTTTAAGCTCATTTATTTTACCACCCATTCCATCAAGGGTTCCATTAAGACCTTGTAGTGCTTTAAGCTGTGTTCCTACTTCTGTAGTTGCTCTGCCTATTGTTTTTGAATTTGTGCCTATATTTCCTGCAGCTCTTGTTAACAATTCTATTACATCATTAACTTCTGGCGGTGTCTGTGTTATTTCATTTCCGTCTGGACCTATTGTAGTTACTTTTATTTTGCTCAAAATTCTAATTGCATTTTGAATATCACCTAAATTATTGCCTATTGCTTGTGCGCTTCCGCCAATCGCTTGTAGATTGGAACTAACGTCAATGCCTTGAAGTTCTGATAAATCTGGTAATGTAATACCTTGAACTTGGTCATTCAGATTTTTCATGTTTGTATTAAAATCGTTCATTCCACTTGCAAGTTCAGCTGAACCTTTTACAGCATCGCCAGCACCTGTTTCTAATTCCTTGGCACCAGCACTCAATTGATTGATTCCATTTTTAAGTTCCATTAATTTTTTTAATGCTTTTTCTTTTAAATCTCCAACTTCATTTAGTTTTGAAGAGCCATCGCGAAGCTTAGAAGTTGCATCTTTTAACTTGCCGAGTCCATCGTCAAGATCAGCAGAGCCCTTTGCGAGTTTGTGTGCTCCGTCGACCATTTTGCCAGTGTTGTCGTTTAGCTTTCCAACAGCTCCAGTATATTCATTTAATCCAGATGAAAGTTTAGTCCCGCCGTCGTCCATTTCGGCAACATAACCTGGAACTGGTTCGACCTTTTCGATTACTTCATCAAACTTATCTTCAAGCTCTCCCGATTTGTCGTAGAGTTCTTTGGAGCCATCGTGAAGTTTTTCAGCGCCAGAATTTAAATCGCCAATACCGTTATTAAGCTCGCCCTGTGCATCTGATAATTTTACAGAGGCGTCTACTAACTTTTGAGAATTGTCTTCTAGTTCGCGAACTCCATCTCTTAATTTATCTATTGATTCTATGTCGACTTCATTTTGGAAAAGTTCGTTAGAAATAACTACATAGACCTCAACTGGTTCATAGTTTTCCACTTCCATTTCGATTGTAGCGTCGTTTCTAAAATCTTCCATCTGTCTATCTTCAAGTACAGACTCAAAGTTATCGCGAAGTCCTGGAGTTAAGACTGTAGTTACAACCTCATTCTTTCCGTCCTTTTCTATTTTGGAATCGGGAGCTTCAATATTAGATGTGACTTCAGTATTAAAACTCATTGCAGAAAGAACTGTAAACGGTGAATAAATTTTTGTGTTTTGGCCATTTATTTTTTTAGTTGTATATCTTTTATTTTCCGTTTCGATTGATATCTTTAAGTGACCAGATTTTCCCTCTAGATCTTTGGGGTCAATTTCTTTTCCGTCTAGAAAATACTTTACTTTAATGTCTATTGGAAGTTCTTTGTCGCTTTTTCCTTGATAATACACGTCTTTTTTGTTTTCGTCCCATTTGATGTATCCATTTTCTGGATTAATTTTTTCATCAGTTTTTAGATTTTTAATTTTTAGAAGATCAGTCTTGTCTTCACCTTTAATTTGATCTTCTGAGTTTAGCCATACAGATACAATTTGGCTATCTATTTTGCCGTCCTTTTGAATTACATAGACAGTTTCTGATTTATTTACAACACTAGATGCAGCAAAAGCTGTATTTGTCAAAATAAGTGAAGATAAAAGAACTGATGCAACAGCTTTTTGAAATTTAATTTTCATTTTTCCTCCTCGTATAATAATGTTGTAGTTTAAAAAAACTACATTTTCTTTTCTATCC
>JASBZH010000088.1 GCA_029983555.1 Peptoniphilus sp.
TTATATATAAGCTCATATATTTAATTAATGGAGTAACGTATCATATTGGACTACCTGCTATAGCACTTATAATGTTAGTAGCATATTTATCTAAAGAAAATTATGAATATGTAAGTTTATTTGAAAAATCTGTTTTAATTATTACTTCCATTTTTGGCGTACAATTTTTGGATATTTCTCCAATATTAGAGCGATTGCCAGTAGGCAAGGGTGAAATCTCAATGGATGTAAAATTAGTGTCAAGATTTCTAGGTGCCGAAAAAGTATTAACTGCAATAAGTTTTTTAACTTTTACAATCTTAATTTTATTAAGTATAATATTTTTATTTTTTATAAAATCTGAAAACAATAGAAAATTATATAACGAGTTAAAGACTAAAAATGAAGAGACAGAACATAAAGCAAAATTAAGTGCATTAGAAAATCGGGCTTATATTGAAATGAAAAGTTTAGCACATGATTTGAATTCTCCACTTACAGCAATATCAGGCTTAGTTGGGATAGTAAAATTAAGTTTAAAAGAAAAAAATCTTGAGAAAGAGTTTTTATATTTAGACAGGGCGGAGGTTTCTATAGAAAGATTATCTAAAATGATAGATGAAATATTAGACAGCAAAAGTATGGAATATGTTAGTCTTGAAGAGATCGAAAAGGATTTACTTTCTAATATATCAATATTTGATTATAGTGAATTTGTAGAAGTTGAAAATTGTTTTGCTGATGGAAAAATAAGAGTTAATAAAATATTTTTTATTAGAGCTTTGATTAATTTATTAGAAAATTCTTACGAAGCTTGTTCTAAAACTAATGCAAGAATATTAGTGACTATTAGAAAAATTGAAAATGATGCTAAAACATATGCTGAATTTGTTGTTGAGGACAATGGTGAAGGAATAAAAAAAGATAATTTAGAAAAGATATTTTCTTTGGGATACTCTAGTAAAAATTCTTATGGGTTTGGACTTGGTTTTGTTAAAAATGTAATAGATGAAAGTAAAGGAACAATCTATTTTAAAAGTGATGAAGGTCTTGGAACAACAGTTATAATAAGGATTGAGGCTTTAGATGAATGATATTAAAATATTGTGTATAGATGATAATGATGAAATTAGATTTACATTAGGTGCAATTATTGAAACAAATGATTGGATCCCAATATTAGCTAAGGATGTTAAAGAAGGCATAGATTTCTTAAAAAAATATAATCCTACTCTTGTTATAATGGATTACCATTTACCAAGAGAGAATGGAATAATAGGTGTGAAAAAAATAAGGAATATTAATAAAAATATTCCTATTATTGTACTCACTGTAGCAAATGACAAAAATGTTGCAAAAAAATTTATGGAGGCTGGAGCAGTAGATTTTGCTTTAAAGCCAATCAAAGCTTTAGATCTTATATCTAGAATTAATTTGAATTTAAGACTAATAGATAAAATGGATAAGGATCAAGATAATCAATTTATTGCTAAAGGAATTAGTAAAAATACTTTAGATTTAGTGCTTAGTACCTTAGAAACGCATGAAGAAATAAATATAGAGGATATTGAAGTTATGACCAATTTAGCTTACCAGACAGTCAGTAGATATTTACAGTTCCTTGAAAATGAGGATCTAGTAGAAGTTTCCTTAAGCTACGGGAAAATAGGAAGACCTAAAAAATACTATAAATTAAAGTAAAGTACATATATTTAAAAGTGTAGTTAATAATGAATTTGTATTTTTGTGTTTAAACTTGGAAGTAATGTATAGTTACATTAGTATGTGTTATAAGCAAGATATAGCTTAAGTTTATCACTTTGGAATTTATATAAGTCTGAAAATAAATAAACAGTTTTAATATTGTAAAAAACCTTACATTAGAAAACAGTTTATTGAATGTCAATTTATATTTTATATAGAAATATCTTCTGATATCAGAAGATATTGAATTTACTCGAAAACATCCTTTAAGTGTTTTATTAATTTTTCGTTTTCTTTATCACTTAAGATACAAATTCTAAAGTATGAGTCGTCTAGGCTTTTAAAAGTCTTGCAGTCTCTTACTATTAATAAATTTTCTGCGAGTTTTTCTCTGAGTTCTGTTGAAGTTATGTCTCCATGAATTTTAATAAGGATAAAGTTTGATTTTGTTTCTATCGGCTCAAGGCTTTTTATTTTTTTGAGTTCATTAAAGAGATATTCTCTTCTAGTCCTAATGAAGTCATATACTTTTTCTAAATATTCTTTATCTTTAAACATAATTTGACCGCACATATCTGCTACGGAGTTAATTTGCCAAAGGGTCTGTTTAGCTTTAAATTCTTGTATTAAGTTTTTATCAGATGTTATTCCATATCCCAGTCTAATTCCTGGAAGTGAGAAAAATTTTGAAGTTCCGCGGGTTATTAGTAAATTTTTATAATTTTTTGTCAATGATCCTGAGGAGAATTCTTTTTCGCAAAATTCTGTGTATGTCTCGTCTAAAATTAATTTGACGTCAGTTTCTTTTAGAATTTTTTCGATTTCAGTCGATTTAAGGGCAGTTCCAGTCGGGTTATTTGGATTTGCAAAGACCAAAAGCTCGATATTTTCTCTTTTTATAGTTTCAATTAATTGTTCTGCGTCTATTTTAAATTTGTCTTCGTATTTTAGATTAAAGTGGAATATGTTTTGACTTACCTTTTTAAGTTCTTCTTCATATTCGCTGTAGCAAGGACTTAGAAGCATTGAATTTTTGGGAGAATAGTATTTTATTCCAAATTTTAAAATTTCTGTTGCTCCAAGACCCAAGATTATATCCTTTTCGTCTGCATCATTGTAGTTTGCAATTGATTTTTTAAGCTCAATATAATTTGGATCGGGATAAGTAAATAGTAGATTCAAATTATCTTTTAAATAGTTTAAAGTTTTTTTGCTTGCTCCGAGAGGATTTATATTTGAAGAGAAGTCAGAAATTTCTGAAACGTCGATATTTCTCTTTCTTGCAATCTCAAAAACATTAGCACCGTGATTTTTCATAAGCACCTCTAAATTTTATATTAATCTTTTTATTATCACTGTTTGATACAATTGTACAGTAAATTAAAACATAAATAAAGGTATAATGGGCTCGAATTTGGGTATTACAATATAGAGGTGCAATATGAATAATTTTTTAAATGATTATAAGGATTTTGGCAACAGAGAAATCTACGAAAAAATCGAAAAAATTTTTAAACAAAATACATCAGGTTATGGACAAGATGAGATTTCAAATAGGGCGAGAGACCTTATCAAAAAAGAAATTAAAAGAGAATGCGATATTGAATTTATTTCTGGTGGGACTGCTGCAAATATTTTGGCAACAACTTTTAATTTGAGACCTTT
>JASBZH010000089.1 GCA_029983555.1 Peptoniphilus sp.
CTCAAGAGGTACAGTAAATGAAAATACACAGCCGTGAGGAATGTTGTCATATACTTCAATATTTCCACCGTGGGCTTCCACTACACTTTTACACAAGCTTAACCCAAGACCCAGTCCTCTTCTGTTATCTGACGATCCATTATCTATTCTGTAGAACATATCAAAGATGTGAGCTTTGTTCTCGTCGGATATACCGGGGCCGTCATCTGATACACTAACTCTTAACATATCTTTATCTTTAGAAGCCCTAAGTTCTATATTAGAACCTTTAGGCGTGTACTTAATAGCATTATTAACTAGGTTTATAATCACCTGGACGATGAGCTTGACATCAATATTTGCCATCAAAAATTCTTCTTTGATATTTACTTTTACATTGTGATCTGCTATCCTTCTGTCCACATGAGCGAGAGCTTCTTGAAACAAATCATCTATAATTTCTACATTTTTATTTAATCTAATGGAGCCATCATCAATTTTTGTAACTGAAAGTAGATTTTCAGTTAAGTTTATAAGCCACAAAGAATCGTCATAAATAGAATTATACATCTCTTGCTTTTGGTCTTCTGTAAGATTTATATCTTTTTCTAAAAGCATTGCTGCATTGCCACTGATTCCTGTAAGTGGTGTCCTCAAATCATGGGAAATGGCACGCAATAAATTTGCTCTTAATCTTTCTCTTTGTGTTTGAATCTCAATTTGATGTTTTTCCTGTTTAAGCTGTTCAGTCTCAAGTATTACACCACATTCACTTAAAATTGAAATGGTTAAGTTTTTTTCAAATGACTCCAAAGGAGGGTAGTCTTTAATAGGAATTCCTATGACGCCCATTACCCTATGATTTCCTCTCACTGAAAGATACAAATTGTCTGCACTTGATAATGTGTTTGTTGTAGCACCTGCATGTTTATCATTTTTTAATACCCAAAGAGCAACACCTTGTTCTTCCTTAGACATTATGGACTCAATAGGTCTTCCTATTAGCGAAGGATATATTTTATAGAGCAAGTTGTTGTCTAAATCTGCAAGTGCATAGATAATAGGTCTATCTAAAAGGGTGGATAACTGCCTTGCTGCAATAAATATTATCTCATCTTCATTTTTACCTCTTTGCAGTTTTTGATTACTTGACATCAATATCTCAATTGAAAAAGCTTTTTGTGCTGACTGTGCAGCCTGCTTTTCAACTCTTGCGGCAAGAGAACTTGATATTACACTTGCCATTAACATTATAAAGAATGTCAACGGATAGTCAGGAGCGTATGCTGCAAGTGAAAATCTAGGCTCAGTGAAGAAAAAGTTAAACGCCAATACTGATAAGAGTGAATTTACTGCGCCGTAAATAAAACCTTCTGTATATATTGCGGTTAAAAGCACGCACAAAATATATACAGTAATAATATTTGCCTCTCTAATGCCCACATAGTAAAATCCAAATCCAATTAGAGTAGAAAGTATTAAAAACATCAAAGACTTTAAAACATCTGTCGTCTTAATTGCATTAAACTTAAATGTTTTAGCTTTTTTATTCTTATAGGTAGTTTTATTGTTTGGAATAATATAAATATCTATATCTTCAGATATATCTGATAATTTATCTACAAGATTTTTACTTTTAAATAAAAAACCCTGTTTTTGACCAGTTCTGCCCAAAATTATTTTTGTAATTCCACTGGCTTTTGCATATTCACTTATTTGAACTGCAGGATCATCTCCATATAATGTTACAATTCTTGCGCCAAGTTGCTCTGATAGTCTTATGTTTTTCTGCAGCATCTTGTAATCGTCACTGTCTGTATCTATTTCTTCAGGCCCTTCTACATATAGTGCTGTAAAACTTGAGTGAAAAGTTTCTGCCATTCTTGCTGCTGTTCTAACGACTTTTGCATTTGTCTTTGAACCAGAAAGACACACGAGAATATGATCGTTTGCTTTATTCGTAACTTCATTGTTAGATTCTTGAGAGAACTTACTCAATCTATCGGCAGTTCTTCTAAGAGAAATCTCTCTTAATGCAGCTAAGTTATCTTTTGTGAAAAAATGACCCAAGGCCCTTGTTGCCTGATCTTTTTTATATATTTTTCCAGCTTCAAGTCGAAGTATAAGATCTTGTGGCTCTATATCCACAAGTTCCACCTGATCTGCCGAGTCAAATACATAATCTGGAATTCTTTCACTTACTGCCACATGTGTTATAGATTCAACTAAGTCGTTTAAAGATTCAAGGTGTTGAACATTTATTGTAGTATATACGTCGATACCTGCTTTTAAAAGCTCTTCTACATCTTGATACCTCTTGGCATGCCTTGAACCAGGGGCGTTGCTGTGAGCAAGTTCATCAACTAATATAAGACTTGGATGTCTTTTAAGCGCCTTATCTAAATCAAATTCTTTTAAAGTTATTCCGCGATATTCTATAGATTTTATGGGAATCTCTTCTAAGCCTTCAAGAAGCTTTAGAGTTTCTGGACGACTGTGTTTTTCTACATAGCCAACTACTACATCGACACCTTTTTTAGAAAGATTTTGTGCTGCATCAAGCATGGCATAAGTCTTACCTACACCGGCAGAATAACCGAAAAATATTTTTAATTTACCTGAATCTTTTTTTAGGTTATTATCATCTAAATAATCTTCCATAATTTACTTTCTCCCTCCCTTATGCTCAAATGCTTTAATTTTTTTGTATTATAATTTGATTATAGCACTGCATATAGTAGGTTTATCAAGTAAAATTTTTTAAATTTTTTAATATAATATATGAATTTAACTATAAATTATGAACATAAAAAAATCGAATCCAAAGGATAGCCTTAAGATCCGATCTATATTTATATTAATATTTAATTTACAGAAACTCTCTTCTTGTGTTCAAAATATGTTCCAACGAGGAATAATATTCCAAGAACAAGGTATATTAATAAAATTGTTATATTGATTGTAAAGCTGCCATCATTAGTCAAACTAATATCCATACTTTTTGTTGCAAATTTATTTATAACTGGAATTATAACTGAATTAGATATAACTGTTATGAATATAAAAGACAATACTGCTCCACCAAAGTCCATCTTATTAATTTTCTTTTCGCC
>JASBZH010000090.1 GCA_029983555.1 Peptoniphilus sp.
GAGAGGGTATATATTATTTAGGAATTTTTTAATATTGTGGAAAGGGGGATATTATGATTTTAAGAGTAGTAGTTACAATATTTGGAACAGTTTTTATGGCAACAGGTCTTATTGCAATCATAATTTATATAGTAGAGAGAATAAAATATAAAAATCTTCTAAAGGAAAAAGTACACAATCAGTCAAAAGAGTTGGCGATTGTAACTGGAGCATCTTCTGGACTTGGAAGAGATTATGCAAAACTTATTTCAAAAAATAAAAAATATCATGTGGATGAACTAATAATAATCGCAAGAAGAGAAGATAGACTTGAAAAACTAAAAAATATTTTGACAGTGCCGACAATCGTTTATCCAATGGATATGACAGACGAAGAAGAGATGGAAGACTTTAAAGCTTATTTAGAAAATAAGATAAAAACTGAAAATTTTGAGATCAAATATTTAATAAATGCTGCCGGTAGTGGCATTAAGGGAAAAAGCCTTGAACTCGGTAGTGCTAGGGAGATAAAAACTTTAAAAATAAATAGTGAAGCTCAAGTTAGAATGACTCACATAGTTGCAAATTTAATGAGTGCAGGTGGAAATATTATTCAAGTTGCATCTGTAGCGGCATTTAATCCAATGGAAGACCTAAACATGTATGCTGCATCAAAGGCTTTTATCTACACTTATGCGAGAGGTCTTAGGGGAGAACTTTTAAAAAGAGGAATTAATATAACTACGGTGTGTCCATATTTTATAACAGATACAGAATTTATCGACAAAGCTAAAATGAACAGAAAAAAACTTTTCATGCCACTTAAATCAAAGCATGTAGTAAAAAAGTCCATGTCAGATATGAGTAGGGGCTTTGCTCTATCTACACCTGGATTTGTGGCTACAATGGACAGAATATTTGGAGGACTAGTTCCAGATGAGGTACTTTTATATTTAATGAGATTATTTGTCTAAGATTAATTAAAATTTAAGAACTTTAATTTAAATTAAATGTGAAAAATAAAATTTTATTTTTTAATATGAGATACAGTCATAAAATTTAAAACCCCCATCTATAGTGAGAACAATTGTAATCGCAGTGGAAACTATTTTATTCATTGATTTTACATTGAAATTCGCAAAAATCCACAGAAAACTTTATAAAAATGAGTATAAAAAATACATTATATTACTTTACGAAAATATATTTTATTGGTAGTATTTATATGTGTTAAAATTTTATTTTAATATTTTCCATAAAGATTTAATAAGGGGGGAAAATATGGACTTATTAATATTATTTTTAATCATGACTATTGGTTATTTAATAGGAAGAATTAATTTCTTTGGCATAAAACTTGGCGCATCTGCTATTTTAATCGTGGCACTTTTCTTTGGAAATTTTGGTTTTGAAGTACCGGCATTCTTATCAAAAGTCGGTCTCGTGCTATTTCTCACACCAATAGGACTTATGGCTGGACCAACATTTATAGCAAATATAAAGAAAAACGGCTTATCTTTTGTTGTGATAGCTTTGGGGACTTGCTTTATAGGAGCAATGACAATTGTACTTGCAGTAAAACTATTTAAATTGCCAGTTTCATTGTCACTAGGCCTTGCATGCGGAGCTTTAACTTCAACATCAATGCTTGGAACTGTAAATACTTTGACAGAATCAATACTTCCAAGCGTTGGATATGGAATTGCGTATGTAGTTGGACTTGTTGGAGTTGTACTTTTTGTTCAAATAGTGCCTAAAATGCTTAATGCAAATAAAGATCTTGAAAATGCAAAACTTACAATTATTGACGAAGAACAAGAGAAAAAGGAAGCGCAAATAGATTATTCATCTCTTATAACTGTGGAGAAAAATGGTTTATTTTCATTGGCACTTTCAGCAACTATTGGAATTGCAATTGGAATGATAAAAGTACCAGTGGGACCTACTGTCGTATCTCTTGGAAGCGGTGGAGGCTCTCTTATTGGAGGACTTATAATTGGACACATGGGTCACTTTTCTAAAATTAGTTTTAAAGGATCAAATCGAATCTATTCTTCTATAAGAGATTTGGGACTCGCATTTTTCTTGTTGCTATCGGGAATAAAAGCGGGAACTGGATTTGTTGAAGTTGTATCTCAATATGGATTTACACTATTTATCGTAGGAGTTTTGATGACATTTGTAACTGCGACATTGTCATTTTTACTCGCTTACAAAGTATTTAAACTTCCACTATTTGGAGCTTTAGGAACGACAACTGGTTCAATGACAAGTGCACCATCTTTGGGAGCACTTTTGGCAGTGACAGAAGACGATAGAGTTTCATCATTTTACGCAGCAACTCAACCTATAGCTACAATATTTTTGGTATTCTTGCCACAGATTTTGACAATATTTTTGGGAATTGATTAAAATCAAAACTTTCTCTAAAAATTTTATAAAATAAATTATTTTTAATATTAGTCGGTACGAAGAAAAATCTTTGTGCCGATTTTTAATTTAAGATTATTAATACAAAAGCCAATTTATACTTTTCATGGGAAATTTTGTGCGACAAAAACTACACACCTGCATGTCTTAATAGGAAGCTTTCTGATAATCTTCACAGTGGTTACATATAAACTGGTCTGGGATATAGTGAACTGGATTTTTGTATTAAAATTTTTGTAACTCGCATTTTATCTTTTTATATTTAACTTTAAAATGCGCACGTTTTGAAGTGCAACTTGTGTAGATGGCGTCTACTTTTCGAACGCATTTTACAATATCTAAGTCGCATTTTTCACGTAGTTTTAAACTGAGGTGCTATCAAGTTTAGATAAATTACACCTATAGTATTATAACTTTTTTCCTTATATGAAATTAATATTTCGATGTAAGTTTTAAT
>JASBZH010000091.1 GCA_029983555.1 Peptoniphilus sp.
TTTTAAATTTATAAAATTTTTGAAATATAATTTCATTGAAAGTTGAGGTGTGAGATATGGAAATGACAAAATACAAAAAAAATCAAATTAATCTTTTGGATATGAATGGTAAGAACCCATTAATTGTGGCATTGGCGTTGATAGCATTAAATTTATTGTCACTACTTGCTTTAATAATGACATTTTCAGTTTTAAATAATGACAATCCATTTTTGATGATGACTCTGCCTACAGTGATTTCCTTTATTATTATTCCTAAATTATTCTTAAAATATATGGGAATTGAAGATAGACTCGATGTTAAAAAATATATTAAGTCGTCGCTAGTAATTTTTATATGTTTTTTGGCATTTTATCTCTATATTTTCAGATCAAAATTTGACACTCATTTCATTTTCTTTTGGATTATAAATTATGTTTTTGTATCGATTGGAGAAGAATATATCTATAGACATCTCTTAATAAACTTATTGGCACAGAAATTTAATATTGTATTATCGGTTGTGATATCGAGCTTCGTTTTTGCATTCATTCTGCATAACAATGAACCATTTATTGCAAATCTGTGTGTGAGACTTCCACTTGCACTGATATTATCTAGTATCTATGTTAAAACAGAAAGTTTGAGTTTATCAGTAGTTGTACACACCATCTACAATTTAATAGTAATGATTATTTAGGAGGATTTATGAAAAAGAGCATTATCAGTTTAGTAATTTCTTTGATATTTTTAATTGCACTGACAGTAAAAATTTCACTCAGTGTGAATTCATTAAACATAATATCATTTTTAGTATTTGGAGCTTTATTGCCAATACTAATTTCAGCTGTTGCGGGTTCATCGATAATTAATCTATTAGAAATTAAGCGAGAAAAAGTAAAAATAGGTATATCTGCCTTACTTGCACTAATTTATTCTATAGGCTATATATTCTTTTTAAAATTTATTGATCTAGATTTTAATACAATTGTAGAAAATTCACAAAAGCTTGCAAATAATTCTTCAATACAAATATCAAATGTGAGCAGCCAATCGACTCTCACATCAGGGTTAATAAATTTTTTCTTAGTATTTGCCTTTATAGTGATATTTACAAAAATATCAGAAAAATCAGGAGAAAGCTATGTTTAAAAATCCAAGTACAAAATTCTCAAAAATTAAGGGAGCAAAAATCTTAATTAATACAGAAAATGCAGCTGTAGTAGGACTTGATGATAAGACATATAGTGAGTATTTAGAAATTTTACAAGATAAAAAAGTAAACAGAGAATTGTATGATTTTCTAACGGAAAATGGATTTATCAGTACTTTTAACAATTTTAATAAAAATACTGATGTTAAAACTGCATATTTTCACATAACTGATAGGTGTAATTTAAAGTGCCGAGGTTGTTATTCAGCTGATGAAAGATGTGACAAAAATGAATTGCCACTTAAAGATATTAAAAAAATAATTTTCAATTTAAAACCTTTGAATTTAGAAACAATAATAATTTCTGGTGGAGAACCAATGATAAGAAAAGATTTAGACAAGATCTTGAGAACTATTAAGGCAGAGCTAAATCCAGAAAATTTAATTGTTATAACTAATGGAACTATACACGACTATGATTTACTTAAAAATATGGCTGAGTATGTAGATATACTCTCAGTTTCTCTAGATACTTATAAAAAAGACTGTGAGGCCTTTTTAAGAGAGGACGGCATATTTGAGAGAATAATGGAATTTATAGAAAAGGCAAAAGATTTGAACATAAATGTATCAATACTGCCAACTATTAATCACAAAAATGTAGATTTTATAAATGAATATACAAAACTTTCAAAAAAATTAAATACAAATATTAGTTTTAGTTTGTTTACAGTAAGGCCAGATAAAAATAACAAAGATTTTGTTTTAAATGTAGACGATCTCAAAAAAGTTGCCGATTATTACAGAGTAAATGAAATAGAAGTTAGCGACGTACCGCTTAATAATTCTTTAGAAGGCAAGTGCAACTGTGGGAGTGGAGAACATTTAATTTCTGTTGGCACAGATGGCTCACTGTATCCATGTCACATGCTTATGGAGGATAAGTTTAAAATAGGAAATCTTTTAGAAGGAGATGCATTAAATTTGCTTACTAATAATATGAATAGAGAATATGGTGTGACAGTAGATAGTATGGACAATTGTCAGAAGTGTGAATTTAAATATCTATGCGGCGGAGGATGTCGAGCAAGAGCATACTTAATTACAGATAAAATAACAAATAGAGATCCGTTCTGCCCAATGTATTATAACTTTTTTGACGAAGTAATGAATAATTTGATAGAGGGATAGCTTATGGATAAATATTTTGCCTCTACAAGAGAAGAAATATGTGAACAAAATAAAGATGTAAAGACTAGGTTTAATGCTAAGAATTTATTTAAACATAATGGTGAATTTAATTTGTGTGATGATTACATTGAATTTAAGGGATTTAGGGATGTAAAGTTTAGTGAAATTAGAGAAGCTTCTCTTGAAAATGATGATCTCGTTTCCTCAATGAATTTTGCAACACAAAGGAGAATAGTTTTTGCCAAATCTGCAAAGCCAATTAGGTTGGTATTAGAAGATGGTGAGGTAATATACTTTTATGTAAATTGGAATATATTTACTGGACTTAGCTCTAATAAAAAAGTTTATGACATTTTAAATGATCATATAAATAATTAGATTGGAATTAAAAAAATATTCTAATCATTAAGACCAGCTATTAAATGTCAATAGATAATTTTAAGGTTTATCGCATTTGGA
>JASBZH010000092.1 GCA_029983555.1 Peptoniphilus sp.
CTCGTAATTTCTTGTCCTTGTGCACTTGGACTTGCGACTCCAGTTTCCATAATGGCTGCGACAGGAAAGTCAGCAGAATTTGGACTTCTATTTAAAAACGCAGAGATACTTGAAAATCTCCACAAGATTGACACGATTGTCATGGATAAGACAGGAACTATAACAGAAGGAAATCCAAAACTTACTGATGTAAAGACTGATTTAGATGAAGATGAATTTTTAAAAATTGCAGCATCACTTGAAAATTCTTCAGAGCATCCACTTTCTAAAGCAATTATGGAATATGTAAAAGAAAAGGATATTGACTATAAAGAGAGCAAAAATTTTGAAGCTTATAGTGGAAGAGGAATTTCTGCTGAGTATGAAGATAAAAAATACTTTGCAGGAAACATCGACCTTATGGAAGAGGAAAAAATTGACATCAAAGATTACGAAAAATTTGCAGATGAACTCGCAAAAGAGGGCAAAACTTCAATGTACTTTGCCAATTCAAAAGAAGTAATTGGGATAATATCTGTAAAAGACTTGCCAAGAGAAAGTTCAAAAAGGGCGATCAAACTTCTTCACGATAAGGATAAAGAAGTAATAATGCTAACTGGGGATAACGAAAAAACTGCTGAGGCAATTCGAAAAGAAATTGGAATTGACAAACAATTTGCAGGTCTTCTTCCTCAAGAGAAAAATGAAAAGATTGAAGAACTTCAAAAATCTGGCAAAAAAGTACTCATGATTGGGGACGGAATTAACGATGCTCCATCTCTTGCAAAAGCTGATATTGGTATGGCAATAGGACACGGAACTGACGTTGCGATTGAGGCATCTGATGTTGTACTAATGAGAGGAGATTTGCTCGATGTGGTCAGTGCTGTAGAAATTTCAACAGCAACTATTAAAAATATAAAGCAAAACTTGTTCTGGGCATTTTTCTACAACGCCATAGGAATTCCTTTGGCAGCAGGACTTTTATATTACCCACTTGGAATTAAGTTATCTCCAATGTTTGGAGCATTTGCGATGAGTATGTCATCAGTATTTGTAGTTACAAATGCACTTAGACTTAGAAAATTTAAGCCAAGAGGAGTTTATGAAAAATCCGATGAAACTAAAGAGAAACCTAATGATAAAAGTTATGACAAGGCTATTTCAGATAAAAAATTAGAAGATAAATCTAATATAGGTAAAAATACAAGCGATAAAAAAGCAGACGATGAAAAATTTGAAACTATTAAAGTCGACGGCATGAATTGCGCTCACTGCGAAAAGAGAGTGGAAGATGCGCTTAAAAATACTGGAAAAGTCGATTCAGTCAGGGCAAATGCCGAAACTGGAGAAGTAAAATTTAAAAATTTGGGTATAAATGAAAATGAAATAGAGAGTGCAATTGATGAGTCTGGCTATAAACTAGTAGAGAATATTAAAGGAGAGATAGAAATGGAAAAAATTCTAAAGATAGACGGCATGAGCTGCAATCACTGTGTAGCAACAGTTAAAAAGGCGTTGGAATCTGTTGATGGAGTAAAAAATGCAGAAGTATCTCTTGATGAAAAACAAGCAGTGGTAGTTGGAAAAGCAGATTCAAAAGAATTAGTAGAAGCAGTAGAAGATGCCGGATATAAAGCACAAGTACTATAAAACCTCAAATAAAAACCTAAGCTTATATCAGCTTAGGTTTTTTAATGTCTAAATTTCTAAAAATAAATATTTATTACATAATTTAATTTATATTATTTTTTATCAAATTAATTTAAGTTTATAATTTTTTAAAGTGTTTTAATCCAACTTAAAATTTGACTCTATAAATTTATATTTTTATCTCTATTTATTTTCCTTTGACAATACAACTCTGTCATTTGGTTTTAGAGTGATGTCGCCATTTGGTATTATGAGCTCGCCGGAAGGCTTTTGAATTATAATTATAAGCTCGCTTTTTGGAATTTTTATGTCCTTAACCTTTTTATTTGCCCACTCGTGATTTTCGGATATTTTAATATCCAAAAGTTCCTCGCCCTTTTTGTCAAAGTAAGCTACACTTCCGAGTACGATTAAATCATTTGCCTTTATAACTGTGTCACCTCGCGGCACGATCGATTCTCCGTCTCTTTCAATTTTTGCAATTATCACATCAAATGCCATCTGTATGTCGCTAATTTTTTTATCGACCCAAGATGATTTTTTGTAGACAGTGGTCTGTATAAATGCGAGATTTGTCTTGTCGGAGTAGTAGTTAAAGTTTCTTAAAATTGAGTCGTTTGGATCAAACATATCCAGTTTTTTGGTCAAATATGGCAATAGAGTTCCCTGAATTAACAGTGAGAATATGCACAGAGTAAATACTATGTGAAATATATCAAAGGAAAGGTGAACTTTGCTATTTACAACCATAATTGCAAAAGCTATTGCAGCGGCTCCGCGAAGACCTGCAACTGAGAGTATTAAATTTTGATTAGTCTTCGTCTTAAACGGCTTAAGAAGTAGAAATACTGCAAGAGGTCTTGCGACCAAAAACATAAATAGCATTATTACAAGACCTAGAGGAATGGCTTCAATTATTAGTTTAAAATCTGATAAAAGCCCCAATAAGAAGAACATCGCAATTTGAAAAATTGTCGATAGACCGTCATAGAAAAACACGACATCCCTTTTCTTTCTAAACTCGTGATTGCCAATGTAAATTCCTAGAATATAAACTGATAGGTAGCCGTTTCCTCCAAAATAACTAGTGATTGCATAAGTACCAATCATAACAGCTGCAATAAAAACTGAGAAGACTCCGTCTTGGTC
>JASBZH010000093.1 GCA_029983555.1 Peptoniphilus sp.
TATGGGATAGAAAAGAAAATGTAGTTTTTTTAAACTACAACATTATTATACGAGGCGGTGATATGTACAAAAAATTAGTACGAATATTGCTTAAAAAATATAAGGAGGAATAAATGAATAAAAATTTTAAGAATTTATTGGTATCGTTATTATTTGTACTATGCTTAACGACAGCAGTTTTTGCCAAAGGTGATGTTAAGCTTTGGATAAATGGTAATTTTGTAGATAGTGATGTTGCGCCAGTTATCGAAAATAATAGGACATTAGTACCTATAAGAATTATAACTGAAAACTTAGGATATGAAGTTAGCTGGAATCAAAAGACCAAAGAAGTAAGCATTATTCAAAATGAAGACAATTACTTTACTTTTGTTATTGGTGAAAAAGGATACTACGGTGGAGATATCTTTAACGATACCGATGTTGCTCCTAAAATTATTGATAACAGAACTTTTGTACCGTTAAGAATTATAGCTGAAGTTACTGGAAATAAAGTTGATTGGGATTCTACTAATAAGGTTGCAATCATAGGTGAAGGTTATGTAGCTGATATTAAATCACCAGAAATTAAAAAACCTAAATCAGTTGAAAATACCAAAATTAAAGAAAGAGTAAACTCCACAGAAAATAATAAACCTGTGAAGGCTTCAAATAATAATGCAGATAATTTTAACACTTACAATCAAGAAGTAACAAGTTCTTATGTTGGAAATAGCAACACTAACAAATTTCACATTGGAAGTTGTAAAAGTGCCAAAAAAATATCTCCAAATAATAGAGTAGGTTTTAGCAGTAGAGAAGAAGCAGTTAACGCTGGCTATGTTCCTTGTAAGAGATGCAATCCTTAGTTCAAAATCAAAAAAATTTAATGTAATGAGAATTAGAATATTCTAGTTCTCTTTTTTATTTTCTATTGTTATCCTAAATGTAAACTTTTTCACATTAAATACGAGAAAATATAGCAATAAATTTTAATCAAGATTTTAATTTTATCTTTTTAAGAATTTTTTATGCTTTTATGATAAGATATTTTAGGAGGTTTTTATGACAAAGACTAAAATTAATCCTTATAGAAAAACATATAATATTGAAATTGTAGATAAAATTAATGAGAACGGAAATACTTATGTAAAACTTTTACACAACCCTGCATTTATGGGAAGTATAAATGTTGAGTCTGATGAGTTTAAAATAAATGGCAAAGAGCCCGCAATTTATAAAAATAATTCTGACTATTATTTAGTGGAAAAGGATTTAGACTATGTTGAAGTGAATCTAAATTGGAAAAAAAGACTAAAT
Organism: Peptoniphilus sp.; assembly: GCA_029983555.1. Classification (GTDB taxonomy): domain Bacteria; phylum Bacillota; class Clostridia; order Tissierellales; family Peptoniphilaceae; genus Peptoniphilus_A. The sequence goes on from JASBZH010000093.1 coordinate 1,300, forward strand.
ATAATGCAACAAAATTTGGGCAATGCAATTTTTAGACACTTTATAGATGCAAGTACAGATTTTGAAATTCTAAATTACAAAGTTAATGAGAGGGGTTCTTATATCGATATTAAAGCAAAAGATCTAAGATTTTTAACTATGAATAATTTAGAAGAGATGACAAATTATACAATTAATTCTAATCTTATTATCAAAAATACTGAAGATAGCATTGAAATAGACGGTCTAGGAAAAATATTTTATCAAGGTCCAAATCTTTCTAGAACTGGAGAGGTTTCAATTTTATTCATTAGAAATGTATCTAAAAAAGAAGAGTATTTAAGAATATATTTAATTGCTGGAGAATATGCCTATAAATATGCTCGAAATGCTCTAAACAATCTAAATAATATAAAGATGTACTTGGGTTCAAATAGCTTGAGTGAAGTTTTCTCTGATGTAAAAAAATTAAAAAGTGGCCTTTTAGATGAAAATCTTAAATTAAAAGAGGAATCAAAATTAGAAGAAAATTTGACAAATTTAAATAAAAATCCAAATAAAGATAAGTCTAATTTAGAAGATAATTTAAATAAATACGAAAAAAAAGATGAAATCTCTAAATTAGAAAAAAAGCTAGAAGTAAAAGACAAAACAAATTTAAATACTGATAAAGATAAAACTATAAAAGAGCCAACTTTAATAACAGATTCTTATAATAATTTAGAAGAAGGCAATAAAGATAAAAATGATAAAAATAAATCTATAAAAAGTTCTGAAGATAAAAAAATACCTAATAAAGAAAAAAAATTAGATGATTTAGAAGATACAGATATTTCTAATAAAAAAGAAATTTCAGATAACATAGAAGATACAAAAGTCTCTGATGAAAATAAAGATTTAATAGACAAAGACTCTTCTGATAAAAAAGAAGATGAAAAAGACTTAAAAACGCAAAAAACTAATACTACAAATGCAAAATACAATGCAAATAAAGATCTTAAAAATGCTGTAAAGATGTTTAAAAATTATGCAACAAATGTAAATGGAATAAATTATATTTATAAAATTTTAACTGATATAAATATTACTGAACTAAAAGCAGTTTCTACTGAACTCTTAAGAGAAAATGACTTCGTACAAATTTATGGTATAAAATGTTTAAATAAATCTAAACTCATGATTTTTAGAAGCCAGAACTTGAATTTCAACTTAAAAGAAATTTTTGATAAATTGCAAAAATCATACAACTTTACAGGCTCAGGAAATTTATTCACATTAAATATTGAATGCGACACAAATGATATGAAAGAACTCATGGAAATATTTTTAATAGAAATAAGAAGAGCACTGGCTTAATTTTAAAAAGAGATGTGAATGTCC
>JASBZH010000094.1 GCA_029983555.1 Peptoniphilus sp.
CTTTCTTTTCATTCCTACATTAAAATTCCAATAGGCAGTATAATAAGAATTTGTAAAATAGAAATTAACTTAAGGAAAATAATTAATAAAAATTAATACTTACTTTGTCTAGTAAAATAAATAGTTTTTAACAATAAAAAACTCCCAACTAGTAAAACTAATTGGAAGTTTAAATAAATACAACAATAAATAGTGTATTTTATTATTCAAATTTATCCATAAAAGCCTTGTAAGCTCTATAAGTCATATATGCGTCGGCCTTTGATACAAGTTCAACTGGAGCATGCATTGAAAGCATTGCTGTTCCCATATCCACAACTTCAGCACCGTATTTTGCTAAAATATACGCAATTGTGCCTCCGCCACCTTGGTCTACTTTTCCAAAGCCTGAAATTTGCCAAATTACATTTTCATCTCTAAAAAGATCGCGAATTTTACAGATGTATTCAGCATTGGCATCGTTAGATCCGCCTTTTCCACCTGAACCAGTGTATTTTGCCATTGCAATTCCGTATCCAACTTGAGCTTCGTTCTTTTCATCGGAAACATCTTTAAATGAAGGATCAAGTGCTGCTGATACGTCTGCTGAAAGTACAGATGAGTTTGCTAGAGTTCTTCTTACTTTTAGATCAGAATATTCGCCCATATTATTTATTATTTCTGCAAGTGCATTTTCAAAAAACATTGAAGTCATTGCAGTATTTCCGACAGATCCAATTTCTTCTTTGTCTACAAATAGTGCAACTGCAGTCTTCTTAGGGTTTTCAACTTCCAAAGCTGCTTTTAAATTTGCATAAGAGCAAACTCTGTCGTCATGGCCGTGAGATGCAATCATAGCTCTGTCAAATCCAACGTCTCTTGCCTTTTGTGCAGGAACTGCTTCAAATTCTGCAAAAGCAAAGTCCTCTTCATCTAAATTGTATTTTTCCTTTAAAATAGATAAAATATTTCTCTTTATAGGGTTTTCTTCACCCTCTATGCCATAAGTGGAGTGTCCAACTACTATATTTAGTTGTTCTCCTTCAATTGCCTCTTTTAGATTTTTGCTGTTTTGAGTTTTGGACAAGTGTGGAAGCAAGTCATTTATATAAAATATTGGGTCTGTGTCGTCTTCTCCAATACATATATTGTGATCTATGCCATTTACATCTCTAAAATATCCGTGAAGTGAAAGGGCAATAGTTGGCCATTGATATTTTTTTATTCCGCCATAATAGTGAGTTTTTAAAAGTGCTAGAGAGGAATCTTGGTATAGTGGATTTCCCTTTAAATCGAGTCTTGGAGAGTCAATATGTGATCCAACTATATTTAGACCTTCTTCAAGTGGTTCTTCTCCCATGATAAATAGAACGACTGATTTGTTTTTGTTGTTTAAATAGATTCTATCTCCACTTTTTATTTTTCCCTTAAGGGCCTCTTCAAGTGAAATAAATCCTCTGTCTTTTGCCGCACTTATAATGTAATTAGTAGCTTCCCTTTCAGTTTTTGCACTGTCGAGAAAATTTTTATAATTTTCGCTGTATTCATAAATTTTTTCGTTAGTTTCTTTGTCTATCTGTTGCCAAATAGATTTTTTTTCAAATTGCATTTTATCACCTTCTAAAGCTATTATATACTAAAATTAAAGTTTTTAAAGTCTTCACTAGGATTGACAGTTAATTTAAATTCTTATAAAATAGATACATTAAGTCCTCGTAGCTCAGCTGGATAGAGCACACGCCTCCTAAGCGTGGGGTCGGAGGTTCGAATCCTCTCGTGGACGCCATTTTTTATCCATTTGAGTTTAATATATTAATTTTATTAAAATTTGTTTATTTAATATATTAAACTCACTCTATGTCTATAAGTTCCATCGCATTTATTATTGGCACTTCATATGGATGTTCTCTTTTTATAATTTCGTATACTTCTTTTAAATTTTCTCTCTTAATTCTAAATTCAAGCTTAACTTCGTCTACTTCTTCAACTTTTCCAACATTTCCAAGATATGGATCGGCACCTTCAAGTGGTCTAAAATGTCCTTTAACTTTTGTGCTTGAATATACATAATCATAATTATTGTCTTTTAAGAAATTATTTACTCCTTCAATAATTTCTTTTTCATTATTTTCTGGCACAAAAACCTCTATTTTTACATATTTCATAAAATCACCATATTTATTATACCAAATAAAATTGTTTAGAATCATTTTTAGGTGGTACATATATATTGTAATTAATATTATATGTTATATTAAATTTAAAAAAGGAGGAAAAATAATGATTATTTTAAGTTTAATTATTAAAGCTGTAGTCAGTGCACTTGCAATTTTATTAACATCAGCACTTTCTATTGGCGTTACTATTAATGGCTTTGGAACAGCAGTTGTAACAGCAATTGTAATTGCACTTATTGACTGGGCTATAGAAAAATTCACTGGTATAGATGCATCTCCATCAGGAAGAGGTATCAAGGGATTTGTAGTAGCAGCAATCGTGCTATTCCTTGCAGGTCAAATAGTTGACGGATTTACTGTAAGTATTCTAGGCGCTGTTATCGGTGCTGCAATTCTTGGTATTGTTGATGCAATTATCCCAGGAAAGAGAATGTAATAGATTTTTACTTGAGGTGGACTTTTTCCCACCTCTTTTT